>JBGPLW010000075.1:0-9943 GCA_041486645.1 Gaiellaceae bacterium
AGAACGCTCGTGCCGCCGCCGGGGATGAAGCCGATCGGCACGTCTCCCTCGAGCCCGTTCAGTGCCTCGTTGAAGCCCCCGTCGCCTGAGAACACGATCACCACGTCGCAGCCCGCACGGCACGCCGCGGCCACGAGCTCGGTCGCGTGGTGCGGGTACTCCGTCTTCACGATCGTGAGCTCGACGACGCGGGAGAGCTCCCGCTCGACCGCGGCGAGCCGCGCCTCGGTGACCCGGGACGCGAAGGGGTTGACGACGAGGACTGCCTGCACTCGAGACGAGGATGCCCGTGCGGTGCCCCCGCCGCAAGCGTCAGCTCGAGTAGCCGCGCATCCCGTCGAGCAGGAGGGCCGTGAAACGGTCGGCGAGCTCGTCCGTGCCCGCGTCGCGCCGCAGCCAGGTATAGGCCCAGTTCACGGAGGAGAGCGCAACGAGCGCGGCAGCGCCGTCGTCGAGGTCGGTGCGCAACTCGCCTCGCTCACGGCCTTCGCGGAAGAGCGCCCTGAAGCGCTCCTCGTAGCGGCGGCGCTCGGCAATGAAGCGGTCACGGCGCTCGCCTTCGAGATAACGCCATTCGCGGATAAAGACGGTCGCCACGTCGAGCTGCCGGGCAACGACGCCGAGGTGGCCGCGCAGCGCTGCCCGGATTCGCTCCACGACAGGCCCGTCGTCGGGCACCCTGTCGAGCGCCGCGTGGAAGGCCTCGGCGCCCTCGCGCGCAACCTCCCAGAGCAGGTCTTCCTTCGACTCGATATGCGCGTAGAGCGAGCCCTTCTGCAGGCCGAGTGCGTCGGCGAGGTCGCCGACGGACGTGCCGTGGTAGCCCTTCTCGGCGAAGAGCCGGGCCGCGGCGCGGTTTAGCTCGGTACGGCGCGAGGAGATACCATCACCCTAACGATCGTTCGGTCCGAGGAGGGCAGGGGGAAACAGTGGCTGCTGCTGAGATATCCCGCGATGAGCAGGCGTTTCTCGAGTACGTCCAGGGCGGCGGGCAGGTCGAGACGACCGACTGGCTGCCGGACGACTACCGGGCGAAGCTCGTCAAGTTCATCGAGATGCACGGCAACTCCGAGCTGATGGGCGTCCTGCCCGAGCGCGAGTGGATCCTCCGCGCGCCGACGCTCCAGCGCAAGCTCGCGCTGACGGCGAAGGTGCAGGACGAGGTCGGGCACGCGCAGCTCATCTACCGGGTCGTCGAGGACCTCGGCAAGCCGCGCGAGCAGTGCCTCGCCGACCTCATCTCCGGCACGTCGAAGTTCCACAACGTCTTTCACTATCCGACGAAGACGTGGGGCGACGTCGGCGTGATCGCCTGGCTCGTCGACGCCGCGGCGATCATCAGCCAGAAGGCGCTGCTCAAGTGCTCGTACGCGCCGTACGCGCGGATCATGAAGAAGATCTGCTGGGAGGAGTCGTTCCACATCCTCCACGGCCGCGACGTCATCCTCGCGATGGTCACCGGCACGCCGGCGCAGTTCGAGCTCGTGCAGGAAGCGCTCGACCGCTGGTGGGGGCCGTTGATGCAGTTCCACGGCAACCCGATTCCGGCCGACGAGGATCCGATGTTCACGTGGCGCATCAAGTCGCAGGGGAACGAGGAGGCTCGGCAGCAGTTCCTCGACGGCTATGTGCCACAGATCCTCGAGCTCGGGCTGACGGTTCCCGATCCGAAGCTGCGCAAGCGGGAGGACGGCGTGTGGGAGTACACCGAGCCGGACTGGGCGGAGTTGAAGAGCGTCGTCACCGGTCACGGCCCGCGCACGGCCGACCGTCTCGCGTTCCGCGCGCGCTACCTCGAGCAGGAGCAGTGGGTGCGCGACGCACTCGCGGCGTGATCTGGGAGATCTTCAGACGCGATCGAGCGGGGCAGCCGTTCGAGCATGCGGGGTCGATCGAGGCGCCGGACGCGGAGTTCGCGGACGCGTGGGCGCGCGAGCAGTACGGCCGCCGCGGCGAGTCGATCGCGTTGTGGCTCGTCCCGCGCGACGCGGTGCACGTCGTGAGCGACTGGGCCGACGAGTTCGACCTGAAGTACCGGCGGGTCGACGGCTATTCGATCAAGGCACGGTTGAAGGAGGCTCGTGAACGAGCTTCTGTTAAGTCTGGCTGACGACGAGCTAGTCATCGGCTGGCGCGACTCGGAGTGGACGGGGATCGCGCCGATGCTCGAGGAGGACGTCGCGTTCTCGTCGATCGCGCAGAACGAGATCGGCCATGCGCGCGCGCTGTACGAGCTGCTGACGGACGACCCGGACGCGCTCGCCTTCGACCGTCAGCTCGACGCGTACCGCTGCGCACCGCTCGTCGAGCTACGCCTGCTCGACTGGGCGCACGCGATCGCGCGCCGGTGGCTCTACGAGGTCGCCGACGAGATCCGGATCAGCGCGCTCATGGCGCACGACGACCCGGCGATCGCCGGCCTCGCCGCGAAGATCAACCGCGAGGAGGCGTACCACCGGATGCACGCGGAGATGTGGCGCGAGCGCCTGCAGGACGCACCGCAGTTCCGTGCAGCGGTCGACGACCTCTGGCCGTACGCGCTCGGCGTGCTGCCGGCGAAGCAACGCGAGTCGCTCGCAGCACGTGTCGGCCGTGACGAGGTCGCCGCGATCGAGCGCGGGACGCACACCGCCGAGCTCGCCGAGCTCTGGAACGAGATGACGATGGTGCGACGCTCGGCTCCCGCGGGTGCGCAATGGTGACGGCCGCGCAGGTCTGGGAGGCGCTCGACGAGATCCCCGACCCCGAGATCCCGGTCATCTCGCTCGTCGACCTCGGCGTCATCCGCTCGGTCGATGTCTCGAACGGACATGTCCGCGTGGAGTTCACGCCGACCTTCCTCGGCTGCCCGGCGCTCGAGGCGATGAAGCGCGCGCTCGAGGAGACCGTGTCGGCGCTCGGCGCCGAGCCGGACGTGCGCGTGATCCAGGACGACTCGTGGTCGACCGACAAGATCACACCCGCCGGCCGCGAGAAGCTCCGCGCCGCGGGCTTCGCGCCGCCCGCACCGCGCGAGGCCGGCGCCCCGCAGCTCGTGCAGCTCCAGGCGAACGTGCACCGATGCCCGTACTGCGGCTCGAGCGACACGACGCTGGAGAACATCTTCGGCCCGACGCCGTGCCGCTCGCTCCGTCACTGCTCGAACTGCAAGCAGCCGTTCGAGCAGTTCAAGACGATCTGACGAGAACGGCGTGGGAAAAGGCGTTGCGGTGATTCCGGACCGCTTCTCGGGACCGCTCCGCGCAGCGAACCCGGCTTTGCATTGATTTCCGCGTCCTGGCGGGAGACCTGAGTCTCAGGTTCGCCGGCTGCTCCCTGAGCAGAGCGTCAAACCCGGCGAGGCGGCGTAACCCGTCGGTGCTGGGGCACGGGGTAAGGGGTCGGTGCACCCAGTTTGGCGAAGCGTCGTGCGGAAAAGCCGCAGCGCAACCCGGAGCGCCCCCGATGGCGCGGGCCCACGGCCGTCGTAGGCTCAGCACGACGAAGGGGAGTATCCCGCGTTCGCGTTTCGTCAGCACAGACCGCGGGCGCGGGAACGCTCTCCCCGCCGGGGACGGAGAGACTTTCGCGCACGCAACCAGTGGAGGCTTCGACGGCCCAGATGTCGCGAGAGCCCGACCGGCGCTCGCGGAGCAGACCGGAGGTTGAGCCATGGCTAGCACCAAGCACTCGGCAGCCGAAACAGAGTCTGCGAAGAGCGAGTCCATCTTCGGTCGCATCCTCGTCGGCGTCGACGGCTCCGAGCCAGGCTTCGAAGCCTGTCGTCAGGCCGCCCGGCTCGCAGATCCGCACGCGTCGATCGAGGCTGTCGCCGTCGTTCATCTCGCGGACGCGATTAAGGTCGGAGTGAACGCGCCCCGCGTCGCCGATGAGCTCGAGCGCGAGGCGGAGGCGGCGCTCGACGAAGCCGTACGAATCCTGGGCGCACGCGCCCGCAGGCGGTTCGTAAACGGGTTCGTGACGGCCGCGCTTCTGCGTGAGATCGAGAACACGCACTCGACGCTGCTCGTGCTCGGCTCGCACGGGCATCGCAGGGCGACGGAGATCCTGATCGGAGGCGTCGCGGGCGAGCTGCTCCACAGTGCGCCCTGCTCCGTCCTCATAGCGCGCCCCGCGGGCGACACCGGACGCTTTCCCCGCTCAATCGTCGCCGGCATCGACGGCTCGGCAGCCGCCGACTCCGCACTCCAGACAGCCGAGCAGCTTGCGACGCGCTTCGGCGTTCCACTGCGCGTGGTCACCGCTCTGCGCGGGAAGAACGTCGACCTTCCACACGTACGCTGTCGAACGCCGTCTGTGGAGGAGATCGACGCGCATCCTGTCGAAGCGCTCGTCGCGTTGTCCCGCGACTCCGAGCTCCACGTCGTCGGCAGCCGCGGCCTTCACGGCTTCCGCGCGCTCGGCAGCGTCTCCGAGCGTGTCGCCCATCAGGCGGCCTGCTCAGTCCTCGTCGTCCGTTCGGCGCACCACGCGTGATCGACCGCCCCTACGCCGCGTCACCCGCGGAGGTTGCAGGCGCTCTCGCCTCTGATCTCGAGCACGGACTCGCTGCAGACGAGGTGGCACGCCGCCTCGAGCAGTACGGGCCGAATGCGCCCGAGCGCCGCCGGCATCCGCCGTATCTCCGGCTTGTGTTGAATCAGCTGCTCGATCCGCTCGTACTCTTGTTGATTGCCGCCGCGGCGATCTCCGCGGCGATCGGCGACACGACGGAAGGAATCGCGATCGCCGCGATCCTCGTGCTGAACGGCGCGCTCGGGCTGTGGCAAGAAATCGGTGCCGAGCACGCGATCCTGGCCCTCTCGCGAGCATTCACCCAGACCGCGCTCGTCATTCGAGACGGCGCCGAGCAGGAGGTTCCAGCGGAAGACGTCGTTCCGGGCGACCTACTCCTCGTCCGCGCGGGCGACCGCGTCGCGGCTGATGCCCGGCTCGTCGAGACCGGCTCGCTGGAGCTGGACGAGTCGGCCCTTACGGGCGAGTCGCTCCCGGTGGCCAAGCGGGTCGAGCCCGTCGACCGCGAGCGCCCGCTCGCCGAGCGGGCTTCGATGATCTTCGCAGGCACCGGCGTGACACTCGGCAGCGGCCGCGCGCTCGTCTGTGCGACGGGCTCGCGCACCGAGGTCGGCGCGATCGGGGTCCTCACCGCAAGCGCGAAAGCGCCGCCGACCCCGCTCACCCAGCGCCTCGCACGCCTGGCCCGCCAGATGGTCGTAGTCGGGGTCGGGATCACAGGCATCCTCGGCGGCCTGATCCTTGCCCGCGGCGGCGCCTGGGACGATGCGTTCTTGACCGCCGTCGCGGTCGCGGTCGCCGCGGTCCCGGAAGGGCTCGCAGCGACCGTGACGGCGGCGCTCTCGCTGGGCGCGCGGGCGATGGCGAAGCGCGGCGCAATCGTGCGGCGGCTTGCGGCGATCGAGACGCTCGGCGAGACGACGGTGATCTGCACCGACAAGACCGGCACGCTGACCGAGAACCAGATCCGCGTCGCCGCGCTCCGACCCGCACGAGGAGTCGACGAGCGTGAACTGCTCGAGGGGGCGGTACTCGCCTCCGGCGCTCGGTGGGCTGCGGGCAGCCTCGTCGGCGATCCCATCGAGACCGCACTCGTGCTCGCGGCGATGGAGCGCGGCATCGCCCAGGACGAACTGCTGCGCCGTCACGAGCGTGTGCACGAAATGCCATTCTCCTCCGACCGCAAACGAATGACCCTCGTTTACGTGACCGACGGCCGCCGCCGCGCGTTCACGAAGGGCGCACCGGAGATCCTGGCCGCGCTCGCGGAGGCTTCTGAGGATGACCTGTTCGACACGGCAGACACCTGGGCAACCGAAGGGCTGCGCGTCCTGGCCGTCGCAGCACGCGAGCTCGAGCCCGCAGAGGCGGCCGACGAAGACGTCGAGCGCAACGTCCGCCTCCTCGGCGTGATCGCACTGCACGACCCGCTTCGGGCATCGGCCTCCGCTGCAGTCGAGGCAGCGCGCACGGCCGGCATCCAGGTCCGAATGCTCACCGGCGACCACCCCGCCACCGCCCGCACGATCGGACACGCCCTCGGTCTCGCTGACGAATCGATCCTCGCGCGCGCGACGCCGGCCGACAAGCTCGCACTCGTCGAAGAGCTTCAGAACACCGGCGAAGTGGTGGCGGTTACCGGCGACGGGGTCAACGACGCGCCCGCGCTGCGCCGCGCCGACGTCGGCGTCGCCATGGGCCGCACCGGCACCGAAGCCGCACGTGAAGCGGCAGGAATCGTCCTGACCGACGACGACTTCGCCACCATCGTCGCCGCCATCGCCGAGGGCCGCCGGATCGGTGACAACATCCGCAAGTTCGTAGCGTTCCTGCTCTCCGCGAACCTCGGCGAAGTGCTCGTCTTCGCCGTCGCGATCAGCGTCGGCCTCGGCAGCCCGCTCGCCGTCATCCAGATCCTGCTCGTCAACCTCGTCACCGACGGCCTGCCGGCCCTCGCCCTTGCTCGCGATCCCGCCAGCCCCGACACGATGAGCTCGCCGCCGAGGACCGGACGCGAGCTCTTCGACACGCGCACCTGGCGCGCGCTGCTCTGGATCGGAATCCTCGTCGGAGCAGCTACCTTCACCGCTTTCGCCGTCGGACGCTGGCTCGGCGGCGACGTAGACCAGACCATGGCGTTTGCCACGCTCGCGCTCGCAGAGCTCGCACTCGTCTACGGCATGCGTTCGTACTCCACCGCGGCCTGGCGGCTGCCGCCCAACCGCTGGCTCAACACGAGCGTCGTGACGTCAGCCGCCGTCGTCGTCCTGGCCGTCTACCTCCCCGGCGCGCCAGCCGCATTTTCGACGACACCGCTCCATGCATCCGCCGCGGCGATCGTCGCCGCACTCGCTCTCGTGCCGCTGGCCGGCGTTGAGCTCCTCAAGGCGCGCCGACGCCGAACCGGATCCGCCCCAGCCCCACCCGGCGAGCGCTCGACGCCGTCGTCCACTCGGATCGCCGTCTCGACGCGAACGCGATGACTTCGTCGAACGCGAACACAGACCGGAGGGTTGCTGGTTGGAGTCCGCCCGGGTAGCTCATGACGATTCGGATTCGTGCGAGCATCCCGGCGGAGATCGTTCGGAGCATTCTTCGATGAAGCCGGAGTCGCACGCGCTCGTCCGGCTGCCGGCCAGGGTGATCGGCGCGGCCGTGGGCGTCTACGCGTTTCTCGACGACCTTTTCCTCGGCCCGATCCTGGTCGGGCTAGCGGTATGGCTCCCGTGGTACCTCACGTTCGGCGTCGCCGCCGGGGTGCTTACGTGGATCAATATCGCCTGCTGCGCGTGGATGCAGCGAAGCTGGGACAGCTGGATACACGGACACGGAGCGAGGCTCGAGACGAGGCTCGAGAAGCTACGACGGGGCCGCCTGCTGAAGCACCCGCTCGGCTGGATCACGCGGGATTCGGATGTCTGGATCACGATTGCGGCGGGGCTGATCGGGACGGTCATCGTCATCGCCGTCGCTCGACTGGCCGGCAGCAAGCCGGTCGGCCCGCGCCGTGTCGCGTTCGCCTCCGTCGCGTACTCCGTCGGCTTCGCCGCCACCTACACGGGTGTGGGCGTTGGCCTCGGTGATCTCTTGCGGGTCATCTAGATGAAGGTAGTGGACGGTGGAAGCGCAGTCACCCGATCCACCGCGTCGCCGAGATCGGCGTGCTGCGCCGCGCCGCCCTTGACCTAAGACCGCTGCACTCGTCGCGGAGACGGTCACCGGGAACAGCGCGAGAACGCGGTACCGCTCTCGGGACCGCTCTACCCGCACTTCAGCTCACCTCAGAGCACCGAATGACACGGCAGACCCGTCTACCCCGGCCAAGCGCACCTCCGTCCGCACACCAAGACGATCTGACGAGAACGGCTTGAGCAAAGGCGTTGCGGTGATTCGGGACCGCTTCTCGGGGCCGCTCTGCGCAGCGAACCCGGCTTCGCGTTGACTCTCGACGGCGCCGTCCGCGTGACCGCGCAGCGCCTGGGTCTATCGAATCGTGAAGACGCCTTTCTTCACCGTTGAGTGCGCCGCGACGCACGCGTACCGGTAGGCGCCCGGGCCGAAGTGGGCAACGATTGTCCTTTCCTGGCCCGGTTTGATCAACCCGGTCTTGTACCTGCTCGAGATGTCGAAGCCGTGGGAGACGCTGCCGTTATTGAAGACGCCGAACACGATCGTCGTGTACTGACGACTCACCACCGCATAGCCGACGACGCAACTCTTGTTCGTGATCTTCACGGGCACGTTGAACCCGGGGGCGGCGAGCCCAGAGGCGACCAGAAGCGCCGCGACCGTCGCCGCGACAATCGCAACAACGAAGTGGTGAACTCGCATCGGACTCCTCCCGAAGTCGAACCTAAGATCCGCGTCGTGTATCAAGACGCCGGCCCGACGCTTTTCTTGCGGAGGAAGACCCGGCCAGCGTTGAAAGCCTGCGCCTCAGGTCGCACAGAGCCTTGAGGAAGAACTTCACCGTCGCGACGGGAAGTCGGGGCTATCGGCCGGTGAGAGGAACGGAGAGGCGCTCGGATAGATACGCCACAAATGCATCGAGACTCCCCACGCGCTGGTAGTCGCTTTCGGGGATCTCGACGCCGAGCTCCTGGTCGACTGCGATCACGAAGTTGAGCAAGTCCATCGAGTCGAGGTCGAGCTGCTCGCGAAAGTCGATGTCCGGCTTGATGCCGGCGAGATCGGCTTCGGGGGCGATCTCGCCGAGCATGCGCAACACGGTCGCCGTGATTTCCGAATTGGTCATAGGTCATCGGGCTCCTCGAGTAGACGCGCAAGCGTCGTGAGAAAGGCGCCCGCGCGATGGCCGTCGGTTACGCGATGGTCGGCTGCGAGCGTCGCTGTCACGATCGGGCAGACCATCACCTGTCCCTCGGAGACCCACGGACGCTCGACCAACCGACCGAGCCCGACGATCGCAACCTGGGGTGGGAAGATGATCGGCAACACGATCTCGGCCCCACGCTCCCCGAGACTCGTGACGGTGATCGTGGGGTCCGAGAGCTCGGAGCTCCGCAGCGTTCCGGCGCGGGCGCGGGAGACGAGGTCGCGAAAGCCGCGCATGAGCTCGTCCAGACTCTGAGCATCCGCATCGTGCAATGCAGGCGCCACGAGTCCACCGCCGCGGAGGAAGATCGCCACGCCGAGGTGGACAGCCTCGCTTTGGATGACGCGCTCGCCTTGCCAGACTGCGTTCAATTCGGGCACCTCGCGCAGCGCAAGCGCGACGGCTTTGAGCATCAGCACTCCGGGCAGCAGCCGCTCCTGCACCGAGCGATGGACGTTCTCGTCGGCAAGCCGCCGTGTCGCCGCGCTCATGTCGATCGTCTCGCTGAGATAGAAGTGCGGGATCTCCCGCTTCGAGCGCGCCATCGCGGCCGCGATCGCTCGGCGCATCCCCGCCTGACGATCCGCGCCTTCGACTGCGACCGGCATCGCCGGGGTTAGCGGCGGTGCAGGCGGTCGTTCTTCCGCGCGGCCCGCAGCGGCTGCCTCGACATCACGGCGCTGGATGCGTCCGCCCGGCCCCGAGCCGCGCACGACCGCAAGATCGACCCCCAGCTCCGCGGCGAGTGTCTTCGCCGACGGGGAGATGAGCAGACGTTCGGCGTGCAACGGAGGAATCGGTTCCGGAGCGGCCGCGGCAACCGGCGCCTTACCGTCCTCGCGGATGAGCGCGAGCGGCGTTCCCACCGGCACTTCCTGGCCCGGCGTGGCGAGCAGCTTCTCGACGACGCCGCTGGTGAAGACCTCGACCTCGATGTCCGCCTTGTCGGTGTGGACCTCCGCGATGATGTCACCGCGCGTGACGGTGTCTCCCGGCTGCTTCCGCCAACCGATGAGCGTGCCTGCGCTCATGTCGGCTCCGAGCATCGGCATCACGAACTCGGCCATCACGCGACCATCGCACGCACTGCCG
>JBGPLW010000076.1:0-9926 GCA_041486645.1 Gaiellaceae bacterium
GCAGTTCGTCGCGTCGAGCGGCCCCGGCTCGTCGAGCGCGTGCGTCGGGCACGCGTCGATGCAGAGGCGGCACTCGCCGCAGTCGGCATCGAGCGGCGGCGTCGACTCGAGCTCGAGGTCGGTGACGAGCGTGCCGAGCACGACCCATGAGCCGTGGCGGCGCGTGATCAGCAGCGTGTTCTTGCCGTAGAAGCCGACGCCGCTGCGCGCCGCCGCCTCGCGGTCGACGTGCTGGTTCGCGTCGACGAAGACGCGGTACGTGCCGCCGAGCCGCTGCCCGAGCTCGTCGAGCTTCGCGCGCAGCTCGGCGTAGCCGTCGAACCAGGTGTAGCGCGGCAGGCGCCCCGAACCGGCGGGCTGCTCGGGCTCCGGCGCGTAGTAGCAGAGCGCGGCCGAGACGACCGTGCGCGCACCGGGCAGGAGGGTCTCGGGATGGCAGGAGTGCTCGGGCTGCGCCATCGTGAACTTCATGTCGGCGAAGAGCCCACGCGCCCGGCGGTCGCGGATGTGGCGCTCGGTGCCCTCGTAGGCGACCGCCGGCGTCGCGCCGACGGCGTCGAGGCCGAGCTCCTCGGCGAGCTGCTCCAGTTCCGCGCGGCGCACATGGATAGTGTGCCGCCGGTGCAGGCGGTGCGGATCCACGAGGACGGCGGCCCCGAGGTGCTCGTGCTCGAGGAGGTGCCGGATCCCGGGGCGGGGCCCGGCGAGGTGCTCATCCGCCTGCGCGCGTCGGCGCTGAACCATCTCGACGTCTGGATCCGCAAGGGGCTGCCCTCGGTGCCGAAGCCGCGCATCCTCGGCGCCGACGGCGCGGGCGTCGTCGAGGCGCTCGGCGAGGGCGTAACCGGCTTCGAAGTCGGCGAGCGCGTCGTGATCAACCCGGGCGTCGAGGCCGCGAGCGGCGCGATCCACGTGATCGGGGAGCACGGCGACGGCACGAACGCGGAGCTGCTCGCGGTGCCGGCGACGAACGTCTACCCCATTCCCGGCGACTTGTCCTTCGAGGAGGCAGCGGCGTTCCCGCTCGTCTTCGAGACGGCGTACCGGATGCTCGTGACGCGCGCGCATGTGCAGCCCGGCGAGTGGGTGCTGCTCTGGGGGATCGGCAGCGGCGTTTCGACGGCCGGGCTCGCGATCGCGAAGGCGCTCGGTGCGCGCACGATCGTCACCTCGTCGAGCGACGAGAAGCTCGCACGCGCCCGCGAGCTCGGCGCAGATGTGACGGTGAACCACGCGGACGGTGACGTGAAGGCCGCGGTCAAGGAGGCGACGGCGGGCCACGGCGCCGACGTCGTGATCGACCATGTCGGCGAGGCGACGTGGCGCACGTCGCTCGACGTCGCAGCGCGCGATGGCCGCATTGCGGTGTGCGGCGCGACGAGCGGGCCGAACCCGCCCGCGGCGCTGCACCGGATCTGGTGGAAGCAGCTGACGATCCTCGGCTCGACGATGGGGACGAAGGCCGACTTCGAGGGCGCCTACGCCTTGATCGCCGAAGGCCGCGCGCGGCCGGTGGTCGACGAGGTGGTGCCGCTCTCCGAGATCCGCGCTGCGCACGCGCGGCTCGAGGCCGGCGAGCAGCTCGGCAAGATCGTGCTGACGATTCCTTAGGGCTCCATGTGCGGCGCGCCTGCGACATCGCGAGCAGCCAAGCGCGCCGAGCACGCCTACGGCCTAGGGAAGGTGGCTGACTCCTAGAAGTAGAGCGGTGACGGGCATCTGGCAGGCGGAGTCGCTGCGGCTGGCGGCCGATCGCTTGGAACCGCCGCTTTCATTTGAGCCGTGAGCACGTCGAAGACGCGTGGCCCGTCGGGAAGCGGCAGCGCAACGGCGAACCGCGCGTCCCAGTGCGCTGCGACGCCAGAGCTCCCCGACGCCAGCCCAATGATGAGCCCTTTCCCCGAGGTCGCGCCGAAGCGGAGGAGCGGCCGCGGGTCGCCATCCTCGAGCAAACGGTGCGCAGGTTCCGGCAACTCGCCGATTGCGGCAAGACAGAGCAGCGTGCAGCTCAGCGCCGTCGTCCGGCTAGCCCACGCGTCTACCGCCGGCACGGCCGCCCCGGCGAGCGCCGCGGCTGCTATGTAGCCGACGAGGATGTCGTCTCCCAGGGGCGTCAACCCAGGACCCCAACCGGCAAGTCGCTCCGGTGCGATGCGGGGTGCGGGGTGAATCGTGAGCGCGATCGCGGGAGACGGCCGCGAGCCCCATAGCGGTCCCGCGGTGAGGGCGGCCGCCGCTGTGCGGAGTGCTCCGCCGCCGACGACGACCGCCTCGCCGGGCCGCAGAACGACGTCGGTCTCGACGCCGTTCGGCATCCGTGGCGCGCCGGGCGGTGTCAGCGCGAGCACGTCGTTGTCGAAGAGCGCATACCGCGGTGCGACGGCGATGCCATGGCGGACGGGGCCGGCGATCAGCTCTGCCGCGAACCGCGACGTCGAATTGCACTGGCGCATCATTTCGACGTTCCTGCGAACACTTCGCGCAGACCGGCCGGAACGGAGAAGGTTTTCGCTCGGCCCCAGATCAGGACGACTGCGATCGTGATCACGTACGGCAGCATGTCGAGCACGAACTGCGAGACGGGCGATCCCTGAGCCTGGAGTTGAATCCCGAGTGCGACCGCGCCGGAGAAGAGCAGCGCGCCGAGAATCGCGCGACGCGGGCTCCAGAGCGCGAGGATGACGATCGCAATCGCGACGAAGCCGCGGCCGGCGGTGAGCCAGTCCTGCCAGGTCTTCGTGTACGCGAGCGTGAGGTCGGCGCCGGCCGAGCCGTAGAGCGCGCCCGCGATCATGAGCGCTTGCACCTGGACCCGGCCTGTGTGGATCCCGGCGGCGTAGGAGAAGTCACGGTCCTCGCCGACCGCCCTCAGCCGCAGGCCCCAGCGCGTGCGGAAGAGCACCCACCAGAGCGTGAGCGCGAGCGGCACCATCAACCAGACGAGCAGGTCCTGCCTGAAGACCTGGTCCCACGGATGGGGCAGCGAGCCGAGCCCGGGAACACTCAGCTGCGGCAGCCCGGAAACGTCGCTGCCGATGTACTTCGCCCCGATCAGCATGCTGATGCCGCCGCCGAGGAAGTAGACGGCGAACCCCGACGCGAGCTGATTCGCGCCGCGACCGATGACCATGAACGCCGTGATCATGTTGAAGGCAATTCCGGCTCCCGCACCAGCGAGCAGGCCGACATACGAGTTGCCGCTGACGACCGCAGCGGCGAAACCGACCGCGGCGCCAATCAGCATCACGCCTTCGATGCCGAGGTTGACGATGCCGGCGCGCTGGCCGACGATCTCGCCGAACGTGGCGTACAGCACCGAGGGCGTGAGCGCGAACGTGATCGCGATGATGCTCGCAAGCGCCGCCCCGCTCATGCTGGCCTCGTGCGCGTCCTGCCGAGGAGCACGATTAGCATCAGGATCGCCGACAGCACGTTGACGATCGCTGACGGCAGACCCTGCGTAATCTGGAGGATGTCGCCGCTCGAGGCGAGAACGGCGAGCAGAAAGGTCATCGGAACGATCAGCCGCGGGTTGTGCCCTGCGAGCCAGCTGACGAGGAACCCGATGTAGCCGAAGCCGGGGGACAGGCCGGGGTTCAGGCGGAATTGCAGGGCCGAGAGCTGCGCCATCCCCGCAAGTCCGGCGAGCGCCCCGCCGACGGCCATGCTGACGATCACGTAGCGGGAGACGGGGACGCCGTTCCGCCCGGCGGCGTAGGGGTTGCCGCCGATCGCGCGGATCTCGAGCCCCCAGCGCGTGCGGCGGAGGAACCAATCGAACCCGGCGACGACGGCCAGCGCGAGGACGATCGAGACGTCGACGCGGCTGCCGCCGAAGTGCGGGAGCCGTCCGGCGTGCGCGATCTCGCGGGTCTGCGGATAGTTGGAGCTCGTCGGGTCACGCCACGGACCGAACACGAGCGCGCTGACGGCGAGGATCGCGATGTAGTTCATCAGGACGGTGGAGAACACCTCCGACAACCAGCCGCGCGCCTTCAACAAGCCGGCGATGCCGGCCCAGAGGCCGCCGCCCACCATCCCGGCCACGGCCATCGCGGGCAGCAACACCCAGCTCGGCCACGAGGCGAACGTGAGGACGAGCCACGCTGCTGTGAGCCCGCCCGCGAAGATCTGTCCCTCGCCGCCAACGTTCACCTGGCCGACGCGCGCGGGAACCGCGACCGCCATTGCGGCGAAGAGCAGCGGCGTCATCCTGACGAGGACGTCTTGCAGGCCGTACTTCGAGCTGAGCGTGCTCGACCAGATCTCGTGGAAGGCGTGCAGCGGGCTCTTCCCATAGATGAGGATCAAGACCGTGTACGCGAGCACGCCGAGCAGCGCCCAGCCGAACCACCGTGCGTACGAACCCCGCCGCTGCCACGATGCGGCGAGCGCGGTCATCCCGTGCGTCCCGTCATCAGCGCCCCGATCTCGTAGGCGTCGGCCGCATCCGGATCGAGCTCGGCGACGACGCGCGCGTCGCGCATCACCAGGATGCGATCCGACAGCGCGACGAGCTCGTTAAGGTCCTGTGAGACAAGGAGGACACCGCAGCCTCGGTCGCGTGCCTGCAGCAGCAGTTCGTGCACCGCCGCCGTCGTCGGGACGTCGAGACCACGGGTTGGATAGAGCGTGACGAGCAGCCCCGGTCTGCGCGCGAGCTCGCGGGCGACCGCGAAGCGCTGTGCGTTCCCGCCGGAGAGCGTGCCTGCACGCTGCCTCGGATCGGGGAGGTTGAGCCCGAGCTCGGCGAAGTCGCTCCTCCACGAGGCACGGACGCCGCTCCAGTCGAGCGCCAGCCCCTTGCGCCTCGAGAAGCGACGCGGCGAGCCGAGCGCGATGTTCTCCTCGAGCGTCATGTTCCAGATCAACTCCTGCCCGAGCGCGCTCTCGGGGACGAACCCGACACCCGCGTCCCGGATGCGGCGGACAGACCAGCGACTCGCGTCCCGTCCGAAGAGCAGGCGCTCCCCCTTCCTGATCCGCGCGAGGCCGACGACGGTGTCGCACAGCTCCTGCTGACCGTTGCCGGCGACGCCGGCGACGCCGACGATCTCGCCCGCTCGGATCGCGAGGTCGAGATCGACGAGCGGGCGACCCTGCCCGCTGCTCGTGACCGCGCGCAGCTCCATCACCGGAGGCCCTGTCTCGCGGGCCGCAGCAGGCCGTGCAGGCGCGCCGTGCGGTGCGACGCCGCCGAACATCCGCTCGACCAGCTCGTCCTCCGTGACCGCACCGATCGGCGCGGTGCCAACGACGGCGCCGCGGCGCATCACGGTGACCATGTCGGCGACGGCAAAGACCTCCGGCAGCTTGTGCGTGATGAACACGATCGGGTAGCCATCGTCGCGAAGCTTCCGGAGCACGTCGAAGAGCGCGTCGATCTCCTGGGCCGGCAGCACGCTCGTCGGCTCGTCGAAGATCAGGATTCGCGCCCCGGCCAGGAGTACGCGCAGGATCTCAACGCGCTGCTGCTCCGGCGACGACAGGGTCCCGACACGAGGCGCTGGGTCGACCGCGAGCCCGTAGCGCACGGCGGTCTCACGAATCCGTTCGGCGATGTCGTCGGGACGAAGAACCACACGGAGGTCGGGCAGGAAGAGTGCGACGTTCTCGGCGACCGTCAGGGCCGGGATGAGGGTGAACTGCTGGAAGACAAGGCCGATGCCGAGGCGTCGCGCGTCCGCGGGGCTCTTGATCTCGACGCGCTTCCCGTCGAGGAAGAGCTCGCCTTCATCCGGTCGGTAGTACCCGTACAGCGTCTTGACAAGCGTGGACTTCCCGGCACCGTTCTCCCCGAGGAGTGCGTGGATACCGGGACCGACGTCGAGGTCGGCATGGTCGACTGCGACGATCTCGCCGAAGCGCTTCACGATCCCCCGCGCGGCGAGCGGGGGCGTCTGCGCCGGCAGGTCCGCACGTCGTTCTGTGAGTGCGAGTGCGCTCATCCGAGCGCCTCGAGGAGCTCGGCGACGTCGTCCGGGAGCGACAGCGGCGGCGTCCAGTCGACGTGGATCACCGGCACGTCCTGCGCGGCAAGGCTATCCGCGAACTCGCGAACGCCGACGTTCACCGCTTCCGGCCCTGACGCGAGTAGCGAGTCGATCTCGTTCATCGGCCGCCTCCCTCGACAAGCCGCGCCGCCGTCTCGGCCATCGCCGAGTTTGTCGGCGCGACGACCACACCGGCATCGATCAACACCTGCCGCTGCGCCTCGAGCCCCTGCGGGTCGCGCGGCGTGCCGCAGACATACGCGAGCACGACGAGCTCGCGCCCAGCCGCACGCGCCGTGCGTCGAGCTTCGACGATCGCCGCGCGAAGGTCGCCGGCGGGATCCTCCGCGGCGCCGTAGCCGAGCACGACGTCCAGCAGCACGACTGCGACGCTGGGATCCCGCGCTTCCTCGAGCAGGCGCGCACACCGTGCGCGGGCGTCGATCATCGGATGCGGCCGTCCGCGTGTGAACTCCTCGGAACCGAGATCGACGATCGCGTGTCGCTCGCTCCGCCGCGCGTCGTCGAGCGGCGCCGCACCGGGCAAGGGCGCGTTCGACACGGGCTCCAGGCCCGCCGCGTGCAGGACGAGCTGCGCCTCGTAGGCGAGCGTGCCGCCTGCGTAGAGACCTCTGACGAACCGCTGGCCGGGAGCGAGCGGAACGCGCTCCTCGAGTCCCGTGTCGGGCAGCGGCGGCGTCGGCCTGCCGACCGCCGCGACCGCGAGCCGCGCGATCTCTGTCAACGTCGCGGGACCGTCCGGATCTCCGAGGAAGCCGAATACAACCGGCTTCGGTGCGGCGGCCGCCCGAGCCCGCAAACGTGCTGCGACCTCCACAGGCGCCGGCTTCGAGATCACGACGACCGCCTCCGTCGCCTCGTCGCGCAGCAGCGCGTCGAGCCCGGCAAGCGCCGTGACACCGCCGACCGCACTCGAGAGATCGCGACTGCCGCAGCCGATCGCGTGCGACACGCCGACGCCGAACTGGTCGAGCAGCGTCGTCACGACCTGGATCCCGGTGCCCGACGCGCCGACGACCCCAACCGGCCCCCGGCGGACCGCATTCGCAAAGCCGAGACCCTTGCCGGCGATAATCGCAGTCCCGCAGTCGGGCCCCATGCAGAGCAGGCCCCGATCGCGTGCGAGCGACTTCAGCTCGCGCTCGTCTTCGAGCGAGACACTCGAGCTGAAGAGAAAGACGTGCAAGCCGAGCTCGAGCGCACGCCGCGCTTCGGCCGCTGCGTACTCACCCGGCAGCGAGACGAGGGCCAGGTTGCTGCTCGGGCGCGCGCGAACGGCAGCTTCGAGCGTCGGGACGCGCGTCCGCTCACCGTCGACCGGCGCCGCGAGCAGCTCGTCGACACACGCGAGCGCAACCTCCGCGGCCTCGTCGGAATCCGAGCGCACCGCGACGATCAGGTCGTTCGCGCCGGCGGCGGCTGCACCGTTCAGGAAGCCGCCTTCACGCAACAGCGTCTTGTTCGCATCCGTGCCCATCATCGCGGCGGCGTCGTCGATCCCAGGCCGGCGCGCGAGACTCTGCGCCAGGCGCATCAGGACGACCGAGTCGACGTAGCGCGCTGCGACGACGCGCGAGTGGCTCACGCAGCGACCTCGTAGTGTCGCCCGAACTCCCGCAGGGCTGCCACGAAGCACTCGAGCGGCGCTCGCACAAGACCGCCTCCAATCTTCGGATACCCGGGCTCACGATGCGCGATCGCGGTGTCGATCGTCGGCAGCACACTGGTACGCACCACCTTGCGGATGTCGATCCCGACCGGCGCGCCCTCGAAACCGAAGACGGGCAGCCGGTAATCGGGGCTCGTCGCAAGTGTGATCGTGCGCATCGCGCGGGTGATCTCGAGCGCCTGTGCCGCCGTGCCGCCGACGAGGCCGAGGATCCCGGGTGCGCCGCCGAGCACGAAGCCGCCCCAGCCGACCGATTCCGTGATCGCGGAGTCGCCCATGTCGAGGCCGGCGTCTGCTGCGGTGTAGCCGGGCAGGTAGAGACCGTCGACGGCAGGTGCAGGCGCGGTGAACCACTCGCCGGGCAGGCCGCTGACGCGGATGCCGAACTCCGTGCCGTTGCGCGCCATCGTCGTCACGAGCGTCGAGTACTCGACTCCCTCGGCCGGCTCGATCGACGCCTTCGCCGCGGCCATGGAGAGCGCGAGACCGAAGAACTCGTCGTACCGGAGCCAGTACAACGTCGCGAGCAGGTCGCCGGTCGGCACAACCGCCTTGACGAGCTCGGGCGCCAGCACCGTCGCGACGAGCGCGGACAGCGCGTTCGGCCGGTTGTGCAGCTCGTCCCCCATCGCGAGCGCCTTGGCCAAGAGCGGCTTCAGCGGCAACCCGCCCATCTCTCGGAGCGCGGCACCGACCGCCGGCGCGCGGACGTCCCGCCACTCGCGGATTCCTCGCAGCGCGCCGTCCGAGTAGTCGCCGAACTGCTGCGCGGCGTCGGTGGGACGGCAGTACGCACGGTTGCCGTACGTCCGGTTCTCGACGACCCAGACGGGCAGCGACGACGACGTCGTGCCGGCCATCGGCCCGACGCCGTGGTGATGGTGGTTCGGCTCGAGGACGACCTCGCCGGCGGCGACGAGGCGCTCGGCCTCCGCAAGCGACTCCGCCCAACCCTCGAAGAGAACGAGGCCGAGCACGGAGCCGCGCTGCGCGCCGCACATGCGCTCCCAAGTGACCGGGGGACCGGAGTGCAGGATCATCCTGCCCTCCAGCCCCTCGACCACCTCACCCGCCGGAGCGACGTCCACGAGGATCGGATCGGCCGCAAGCAGTCGCCCGACGGCCTCCGCGTTCGCAGCGTCGACGCGTTCCTTGACGGACGGAACGGCGGGTGACGTCGTCACTTCGTCGTCCCCACCATGCCCTTGGCGAGCCAGTTCACGTTCTGCTCGAAGCTGGCGGGAGGCTGCACGCCCTTTTTGACCTGCAGCTTGCCGGACTGGTCGTAGACCGGGCCCTTGAAGGCACTCGTCAGCTTGCCGGTCACGAACTGCTTGACGATCGTCTGCGCCGCGACCTTGGCCGGCGCCGAAACGCGCGGGCCGAACGGCGCGAGCCGTGCGATGCCCATGCTGACCGGCGCGATCCAGCTCTGCGCCTTCCACTCGCCGGCCTGCAGCTGCTTTGCCATCTGGACGAACATCGGGCCCCAATTGAAGGCGACGCCCGACAGCCAGTACTTCGGCGCGTACTTCTTCGCAGCCGCAGAGTGGTAGCCGACCGCGTAGATGTGCCGCTGCTCGGCCGTCTTCACCACGGTGATCGGCGAGTCGACGAGCGTGCCGACGACGTCGATGTGCTGGTTCGCCATCGTGTTGACCGCTGCCGCTTCCTTCGCCGGGTCGGACCACGATCCGGTGAAGATCACCGTCGTCTTGATCTTCGGATTCACGGACTGCGCGCCGAGATGGAACGCATCCGCGGTCGCGATGATCGTCGGAATCGGAATCGCGCCGACGAAACCGATCTTGCCGGTCTTCGACATCTTCGCCGCCGCAGCGCCGAGTGCGTAGTTGATCGGCGTCGACGCAGCCCAGTAGGTGCCGAAGTTCGACGCCGACTTGTAGCCGGCCGGATGCTCGAACGCGACGGTCGGGTTCTTCGCCGCAACGGTGAGTGCGAAGTCCTGATACCCGAACGACTGCGGGAAGATCAGCTTCGCGCCCTGGTCGATCATGTTTTGCATGACCGTCTCGACCTGCGGGCCCTCCGGGACGTTCGAGGCCTCGATCAGCTTGATCCCCGCCACGTGCTTCTGCAGGTACACCAGGCCGTCGTGCTGCGCCTGGTTGTAGCCCGCGTCGGTGACCGAGCCGACGTGGATGCCGCCAACGATCAGCTCAGACGATCGCGGAGAGCCGACCGCCGAGGATGCAGCGAGGGCTGCCAACAGCGCAACGGCC
>JBGPLW010000077.1:0-9859 GCA_041486645.1 Gaiellaceae bacterium
CGGCCGGCTGATCAGCTCGGAGACGCGGATCGTTCCGAGCTCCGGCAGGGCGTGGACGACGTGGCCCGTCTGAACCATTCGCTGCCGGAGCGACGAGGCGAGGTAGCCGACGCCGGCCGGACCGGTGAACACCGCGACAGCCGCCTCGCGCGGGATGAGGATGCAGACGCTCCGCTTTCGGGCGCGCACGGTGAACGCAGGCGCGAGACCGCTGAGGAGGGACGGATGGCCGAAGCTCTCGCCCGGCCCGAGGACATCGACCACTTCGCCTTGGTGCACCAGCTCGACCGAGCCTTCGCGTACGACAAAGAGATGCTCCGAGGGCGGCCCGTCCTCGACGAGGAGCATCTCGCCCGCGTCGTAGCCCCGTTCTTCCGCGAGGGCCGAGATGGCGAGGCGGTCGGACGCCGCGAGGCCGTCGAAGGGAGCGAAACGGCCGAGGAAGTCTGCGCGGGCCTCTGTGTCCATGCTCTCCACTATTCGCTGCGGATTCCTGTCGTCCCGGCGACTTGTAAAGAATGCCGCTTTCTGCCAGCTTGGCCTCAAACTAGCGGCAGTTCCCTTTCAAGGAGGCTCGGATGTCGGCGAACGATGAGCTCGATTACGCGGGCGGTGGGCTGAAGCAGGAGACCAACTGGTGGGGTGCGTTCGTGATCGGCCTCGCCGGCACGATCCTCGTGACGGGCATCGCCCCCGTCATGGTGACGTCGTTGGGGGCCTCGGCGATCCCGGTGATCATCATCATCACCCTCACCGGCTACCTGCTCTGCCTGCTGCTCGCGGAGCTTTCGGCGATGATGCCGGAGCGCACCGGGGGGTCCCCGTCGTACGCCTATCCCGCGTTCAGGGAGCGTTGGCCGCGCGCGGCCGAGCACATCAACGGCATCACGGCCTGGGCGTACTGGCTCGGCTGGTTTCCGGTCGCACCGCTGAACATGATCCTGGCGTCGTTCTATCTCGCCGATCGCTTCCACCTGAACACGACGAGCGGCTTCACCCCGATCCACACGTTCATCGCGTGGTCGACGGTTGGGATCTCTGTCGTCGGGATCCTCCTGTTCTTCATTCCCGCTTACCTCGGCATCCGCTTCGGAACCTTGTTCGCGACCGTGCTGGCGCTCCTCTCGATGATTCCGCTGACGTTCATCGCCGTCGCGTGGATCTTCCATCCGTCGGTCGCGCACTGGGGGCAGCTCTCCGGGTTCCACCACCTCGACGGGACGGGGTTCTTCACCGGCCTCGGTGGACACGGCTGGCTGACGGTCTACCTCGCGTACTCCTTCCTCCTGACCTGGAACGTGATCGCGATGGAGGCCGCGGCCTGCTACATCGGCGAGTGCAAGGACCCTGAGCGCGACGCGAAGATCGCGATGAACCTCGAAGGCGCCTACGGGCTCTTCATCTACACGCTCATCCCGATCGCCTTCATCGTGGTCCTCGGCGCGAAGGCGTTGTCGAACTCGGCGTTCGTCGATCCGAAGACCATCTTCGTCACCTTCTCCGGCAAGGTGTTCGGCGGAACAGGCGGCAATGTCCTCAACTGGTTGATCGCGCTCATGCTCATCGTCGCGCTCGCCCTGTCTGCACTGAACGCGATCATGGGGTGCGCTCGGTCACTGCACCAGATGTCCGTCGACGGACAGTTCCCGCGCTTCTTCCAGAAGATCAACAAGCACGGCGTCCCGGATCGCGCGATGTTCTTCAACGTGCTCTGCTCGCTCGTGGTGATCCTCGCGGGAGGCGCGGTCGAGATCTACTCGTTCTCGAACGTGGGCTACACGTTCTCGTTCCTGCCTGTCCTCGTCGGCTACTACTTGCTTCGCAAGTACAAGCCGAACGCGCGCCGGCCGGTACGGCTGCCCGAGCCCTTCAAGTACGTCGCCCTCGTGATGGCGGTCCTCTACTTCGTGATCTGGCTGTACGGGGGCATCTACTTCTCGAAGATCGGCCACACGCTCGTGTACTACCTGGCGGGTTGGGGTGTTCTGGCCGCATACCTGCCGCTCTACCTCTACCGCGTGAAGGTGGAGGACAAGAGGGAGACGCCTGAGGCTCCGTTGGCGGTGCCGACATCGTAGAGCCGGAGGGATCGCGGGATCGCGTGCTCCTCGCCACCGAGGGGCGCGCGATCCCGCCGGCCGCTGTCGAGCGAGCGGCGGAGCTCGCCCGCCAGCAGGGCGGCAGCGTGCACGTCTTCTCCGTCGCCCGCGTCTGGGGGACGAGCTTCGGCTTTCCGAATCCCGGCCTGCTGCCGACCAGGGAAGAGTGGAAGGACCAGCACGCAGTGGTCGGCGACGCCGTGAAGGCGCTCGAGAAGCGGGGTGTCGACGCGACAGGCCGCGTGCTGGCGACGCGCAAGGCGACGAAGCGCATCGTTGGCGAGGCGGAACGGCTGGGCTGCAACGCGATCGTGATGGCTGCAGATCCGCCGCGCGGCCGGCTCGTCGCCGACCTCATGTGGTCGCAGGAGCCGTACCGGGTGCGGCGTCGCGCCAAGGTGCCCGTGCACCTGGTGACGGCCTGATCTAGACCAGTCCTTCTCTGGCGTCTGCTTCTTCAGCCTCGAGAGCTGGGCGCGGATGTCCTTTTTCCTTCTGGGCGAGTGGCGTGAACGTCGCCTGCACCACCGGGCCGACCGCGGCCGCCCAAGATGCCAGCGGGTTGGCGGGGCATCCGCAGGCGGTACGGTTGCGCGGACGTGATCGGCGAGGGACGCCAGACCATCTCCGACCGCCTCCTCGGCAACATCGAGCGGGTCGTGCTCGGCAAGCGGGAGGAGATCTCGCTCGTCCTCGCGGCGCTCGCAGCCCAGGGGCACATCCTCCTCGAGGACGTCCCGGGGACGGCGAAGACGGTGCTCGCACGGGCGATCGCGCACACGATCGAGGGGGCGACCGTCCACCGGATCCAGTGCACGCCCGATCTCCAGCCGACCGACGTCACCGGCCTCTCGGTCTACGACCAGAAGACCCGCGAGTTCGAGTTCCGGCCGGGGCCGATCTTCGCGAACATCGTGCTCGTCGACGAGATCAACCGGGCGATGCCGAAGACGCAGTCGGCGCTCC
The DNA here is from genome assembly GCA_041486645.1 of Gaiellaceae bacterium. Classification (GTDB taxonomy): domain Bacteria; phylum Actinomycetota; class Thermoleophilia; order Gaiellales; family Gaiellaceae; genus Palsa-739. The sequence continues at coordinate 3,066 of JBGPLW010000077.1, forward strand.
TCGAAGCGATGGCCGAGCGTCAGGTGACGGTCGACGGCGTCACGCGCACGCTGCCGTCGCCGTTTCTCGTCATCGCGACCGAGAACCCGATCGAGCAGGAGGGAACATTCCCGCTTCCGGAAGCGCAGCTCGACCGCTTCGCGCTCCGCGCGTCGCTCGGCTACCCCGACGAGGAACGCGAGATCGAGATCGTGATCGCGCAGCGGCACGGCCATCCGCTCGCCTCACTCGAGCAGCTCGTCTCGGCGGACGACGTGCGCACGTTGCAGGAGGAGGTCGAGAACGTCTACATCGACGAGCTCATCCTGCGCTGGACGGTCGAGCTCGTGCGCGCGACGCGAGCCGTCGACGGCGTCGTCGTCGGCGCGTCGGTGCGCGGCAGCCTCGCGCTCGAGCGCACTGCGCGCGCCTGGGCGCTCCTGCACGGCCGCGACCACGTGCTCCCCGACGACGTCGACGCGCTCTTCCTGCCGGTGATCGGGCATCGCCTGCTCCTCTCGGCGTCGTTTCTCGCCGAGACGCGCGCGCTCGGTCGCGACGAGGCACTCGCACGCATCAAGGACCGCTGCCTCGAGCTCGCGCCGCCGCCCGCGCCCGGGTGGGACGACGCGCCCGCGACCGCCGGCTGAGCCGATGCCGGTGAGCGAGCGGCAGACCTTCCCGCTCGTCCCGAGGCGCCGCCGCCTCGTCGGGCTGCCGTTCGGCGACCTGCCGAGCCGCCGCCGCGGCCACGGCGGCGACGTCATCGGCGCGCGTCCGTACGTGGCGGGCGACCCGGTTTCGACGATCGACTGGTTCGCGACGGCGCGGCTCTCCGCCGCTTCCGGCCGCGACGAGTTCGTGGTGCGCGACCGCTCGGCCGACGAGGCGCCGCGCGTCGTGCTCCTGAGCGATCGGCGGCCCGCGATGGGCGTCTTCCCGCCGACGCTGCCGTGGCTCGACAAGCCGCGCGCGCTTGTCGAGTCCGCAATCTCGATCGTCGCGAGCGCGACCGCCGCGCGCAGCGACATCGCTGCAGTCGATCTCGGTGTGGAAGACGACCCTTACTGGCTGCCGCCGGGCAGGCGCGATCGCGCGTGGCTCGTGAGCGAACGCCTCGGCGGTGCGCCGTTCGCCGCACCGGAGGACAACGTCGAGCGGGCGCTCACGTTCCTCGGCGGACTGCGCAGCGACCTGCCACCGGGCACGTTCGTCTTCGTCCTCTCCGACTTCATCGTCGCGCCGCCCGCCAGCGCGTGGGTCGAGACCGTCGCGCACGGCTGGGACGTCGTGCCCGTCGTCATCCAGGATCCGGTCTGGGAGCAGAGCTTTCCGCCCGTTGCCGGCATCGCGTTGCCGATCGCCGACCCGCGAACGGGCAAGGTCGCGCTCGTTCGCCTCACCGGGCGTCAGGCGGACGACCGGCGGGCGGCGCACGAGGAGCGGTTGGAGCGGCTGCTCGCGGAGCACGTCTCGCTCGGCCTCGATCCCGTCGTCGTGGGGACGAGCGACCCGCATGCGATCGACAGCGCGTTCATCGCGTGGGCAGAGCTGCGGCGGCAGCGGCGGTGGGCGCGATGACCCGCGTCGTCGTTTTGGCCGCAGCTGTCGCGGCAGCCGCCGTCGCCGGCGTGCTGCTGCTCGGGCGCGCTTCGGACGTGGCCGGTGTGACGCCGGTCTCGCCGTTGACGATCAAGACGTCGTTCGATCCGCCGATTGCGCTCTTCGGCGACCGCGTGATCGCACATGTCGTCGTCCTCGCCGACCGGCACCTGCTCGACACGAGCCGGCTGCGCATCAGCGACGACGTCGCACCGCTCTCACGGCTCGGAGCCGCGCAGGTGTCGCGGACGACGCAAGGCCGGCTGCTCACCGTCTCGGTCGCGGTTCCCGCCGTCTGTCTCGACGAGCAGTGCCTCGCGACGAAGGGGCCGAAGCTCCTACGGCTGCCGGTCGCGCGCGCCGAAGCGCCGCGGCGCGGGGGCGGGGTAGAGCGCGCGACGGCGGCCTGGCCCAAGCTCGAGCTGCGCAGTCGCGTGGATGCCACCGACCTCGCGACGTCGCCGCTTCCGTTCCGCAGCGACACGAGCTCGCCGGACGTCACATACCGGATCGCGCCGGGGACGCTTGCTCTGCTCCTCGACGTCCTCGCCGCGCTGCTCGTCGTCGCGGGGGTCGCGCTCGCGACGTGGCAAGTGGTCTCGCAGGTGCGCCGCCGCCGGTCCGTCGACGGCCGCTCCGACCTCGAGCGCGCGCTCGCGCTCGTTCGAGACGCACAGACGCGGACGCCGCGTGACCGCCGCCTCGCCGTCGGCCTGCTCGCCCGTCTCCTGCGCCCGCGCGACGCCGCGCTCGCCGGCACGGCGGGCGACCTTGCGTGGTCGCAGCCGCCGCCCGCCGCCGACGCCGTCGCGGAGCTCGCCGACAAGGCGGAGCAAGCGTGAGCTCGATCCCGCTGGCCGATGCGGGCGAGCTCGCGCCGCAAGCGCGCCGCACCCTCGTCGTACGTCTCGTCCTCATCTCCCTCGCGGCCGGGGTGGTGATCGCGGCAGTGCTGATTGCGCGCAGTCCCCACTCGCAGACGATCGTCACACTGCCGAGCCACGCAGACACGATCGTCGTGCTCGATCTGTCGGCGAGCATCGGCTCCGACACGTACTCGCGGATCGGCTCGACGCTGTCGTCGCTCGCACACAGCCGCGGCCGCTACGGGCTCGTCGTCTTCTCCGGCGAGGCGTACGAGGCGCTGCCGCCCGGATCGCCCGCAGAAGACCTCGCGCCGCTCGTGCGCTTCTTCGTTCCGCAGAGGCGGTCGCCGGGATTCGCGCCCACGTATCCGCGCAACCCGTGGACGGACGTCTTCAGTGCGGGGACGCGCATCTCGAGCGGGCTCGAGCTCGGGCACGAGATAGCGCTCGCAGGCGGCCGCCGCCCGGCGGTCGTGCTCGTGAGCGACCTCGACGACGATCCGGCGGATCTCCCGCGCCTTGCCTCGATCATCCTCGCGTACCGGCGCGACCGGATTCCGCTGCGCATCGTCGCTTTGAACCCCTCCTCGCAGAATGCGGCGTTCTTCCAGCGCCTCGCCGGTCCGTCGACCCCGATCGTCCAGGCGGGCGCGGCGACGCCGGGGCCGCGCCCGCGGAACCACACGCCGTTCCCGTGGACGTTCGTCCTGCTCGTCGTGGCCGGTGCGGTCGTCGTCGCCGCGCACGAGTTGTGGACAGCGCGGCTCGAGTGGGAGCCCGCGCGATGAGAGCCGTGCGCTTCGTCCCCGCGCTCGTGCTCGTCGTGCTTGCCGTCGTCGTCGCGCTGCTCGCCGCGGACGTTCGCGCGTGGCAGCAAGCGTTCACGAGCGGCCAGACGAACGCGTCGACGCGGTTGCCGTGGAATGTCGCTGCCCACGTGCTCGGTGTCCGCGACGACGTGCAGGCCCGTCGCGCGGTCGCGCTCTTCAGGGCCACGGCTTCGGTGCACGGACGCCTCGACAACGCGCTCGGCGTGACCGCGGCGCGCGCGAACGCGGAGACCGCGCTCGCCGCTGTCGCCCGCGGCCGCGGCGCGCGCGCCTCGCAGGCCGCCACGCTCCTCGGCGTGCTCGCGTTCGGTGACCTCGCGCGCGGGGGCGGACGCGACTCGAGCCAGGCCGAGACAGCGGTCGGGGACTTCGAGAACGCAATCCGCGCCGACCCGAGCGACGCGAACGCGAAGTTCGACCTCGAGCTGCTGCTGCGTACCCTCGCCGCGCGCGGCGTGCGCACCGGCCCGGGAGCGGGGAGCGGCACGGGTGCGGCCGGACACAAGGGCGCGGGCTCCGGCACGCCGGGGCAGGGCTACTGATGACGTTGCTCACTCCGCTCGCGGCGCTCGTTGTTCTCGTCGTCGCGCTGCCGCTCAGCGCGGTCGCACTCGGCGTGCGGCGAGCCGCGGCGGTCAGGAAGGTGCTTCGCCTGCGCGCACCGCGGCACGGAACCGATGTCGTCGTGCTCGCAGCACTTGTCGCATCGTTCGTGCTGCTCGCAATCGCCGCGACGCAGCCCGCGCTCGCGCACGACACCGTGCAGCGCGTGCGCACCGACGCGCAGGTGCTCTTCGTGCTCGACACGTCGCGTTCGATGGCTGCCGCGCTCTCGCCTTCGACGCCGACAAGACTCGCTCGAGCCGAAACAGCGGCAGCGACCCTGCGCGCGTCGATCCCCGGAGTCGAGGCGGGCGTCGGGACGCTCACCGACCGCGTGCTGCCCGATCTGCTGCCGGTCGCCGACCGGCCGTCCTTCGATGCGACACTCGCGCGAGCCGTCGGGATCGAGCAGCCGCCTCCGCGCTTCGTGAGCGTGACCGCAACGACGTTCGGCGCACTCGCTGCGATTCCGTCGAGCGGTTTCTTCGAGTCGACGGCGAAGCGGCGCGTTGTCGTCCTCCTCACGGACGGCGAGAGCCGGCCGTTCGACCCCGGTGCACTCGGGCGCGCGCTCTCCGGGGTCGGGCTCGTCGTCGTCGGGGTGCGTCGCGACGGCGAAGCCGTGTTCCTGCCTTCCGGCCGGCCCGAGCCGGGGTACCGCTCAGATCCATCGGCTCCCGCTGCGCTCGCCACGCTCGCCGCGGCGACGAACGGCCGCGCATTCGGGGAAGCCGGTCTTCGCGCCGCCTCGACGAAGCTGCGGCAGCTGCTCGGCACGGGTCCGACCGCGTCGGTCATCAGCCGCTCCCGCCGCGAGACGCCGCTCGCTCCTTACGTCGCGCTCGCAGCCCTCATTCCGCTCGCCTTTCTCGTCCGGCGTCGCACAGCGGGCTCGAAAAGGCGTACATTTCTGCCAGCGATGATGCGCGGCCTTCGGAGCTCGACGGTGCTCGGCCCGCTGGTGATCGTGCTCCTCCTCGGAGGCGCACTCACCTCGGCGAGTGCCGGGACGAAAGCATCCGGCCCCAACGTGGGCTGGGGTGGCTTCGGCAACACGCCGAACGAGCTCCGCCACTCGGGCCTGACGCTGATCACGAAGGACAACGTCGCCGGCCTCGGCCGTGTCGTCACGGTCGACTTCCACGCGATCGACGCCGGCGTTCGCCGCGGCGAGCAGTCGTTCCCCGTCGTCGCGAACGGGACGATGTACGTGACGACGAACGACGACAACGTGTGGGCGCTCGACGCCACGACCGGCAAGGTGAAGTGGCGCTACCAGCCCGACAACGGCGGCGTTTTCAAGAACTTCGGCATCGTGGCGAACCGCGGTGTCGCGCTCTGCGACGGCAAGATCTTCGTGCTCACGCTCGACATGACGATCGTCTCGCTCGACCCCGCGACCGGCAATCTGATCAAGCGGGTCGGCATCGCACAGGCAGTGCCCGGCGCGTCGTCGAACTACGGCTACTCGGAGACGAGTGCGCCGATCTGCGCGAACCACCACCTCGTCATCGGCGCCGCCGGCTCGGAATACGGCGTTCGCGGCTTCGTGATGGCGTACCACACCGATCTCACGCCCGCGTGGCCGAATCCGTTCTGGACGATCCCGCCGGAGGGTACGAGCTGGCGCCGCTTCGCACGGCTCGCCGGCGGCGGCGTCGTGTGGACGCCGACGTCGATCGACACGTCGACCAACACGCTCTACTTCGGCACCGGCTCTGCGACGCCGCTCTATTACCCCGCGTTCCGTCCGGGGCCGAACCCGCGCACCGACTCGCTCATCGCGGTCGATCTCAACACGGGGAAGATGAAGTGGTGGCAGCAGCAGATGGCGTTCAACGAGTGGTCGTACGACACCGCGCAGCCGCCGCTCGTCTACGACGCGAAGGTCGGAGGCAAGAAGCGCCACATCGTCTCCGTCGGCACGATGGAAGGCGTCTGGTTCGCGTACGACGCGAAGACGGGCCAGCCGATCTATCAGCGCGTCAAGGTGATCGACCGCACGGAGCATCCCCCGCTCCAGCCCGGCAAGCCGGTCTCGGTCTTTCCGTCGTCGCTCGGCGGCCTGAACTACTCGCCGGCGTCGTATGACCCGGGCACGAATTACATCTTGAACGGCGCGGCCGAGACGGCCTCGGTCATGACACAGACGAAGCTCAGCCCGACCGAGAAGAAGCGCAAGCGGCTCCTCGGCGACATCTTCCTCGGCCTGCAGAACGGCGACTTCGGCTCGATCCTGCCCGGCTGGCACGATCACGGCTCGATCAGCGCGATCGACGTGAACACGGGCAAGCAGGTCTGGAAGTTCAACACGCCGGAGCCCGAGCGCGGCGGCGTGTCGACAACCGACAGCGGACTCGGCTTCGCGGGCGGCGGCGACGGCGTGCTGCGCGCCTTCGACCTCACGAACGGCAAGGTGCTCTGGACGTTCCAGACCGGCCATCAGATCGCGGCCGGCCCGGCGATCTACTCCGTCGACGGCAAGCAGTACATCGCAGTCACCTCGGGCGGGACGCCGACGTCGTCGAGCGGCGGCATCTCGAGCGAGCTCCAGATCTTCGCACTCGGCGGCTCGAAGACCGAGTCGAAGCCGCCGCTGCGCACGCTTGCGAACGTGACCGCGCCGGTCGTCCAGGCGATGCCGAAGGCCGTGGCGGCTCCGGTTGCGCGTGTGGCGTCGCGTGCGAGCGGGCTGGGACGCATGAGCACGCAGACGGGGCTCGTCGTGCAGCCGTGGCAGGCGAGCTCGAACAACACGGTGGGCGCCGTCGGGCACCTGTTCTACGGGTCACGCCCCGTTGCGGGTGCAGTCGTGCGGGTCGGCGGCTACACGATCCCGCAGGCGACTGGGAAGGATGGCTCATTCGTCTATCCGGTCGACATCACCGTCGCGCGCCGCTCCGCCGCGACCGTC
>JBGPLW010000078.1:0-9842 GCA_041486645.1 Gaiellaceae bacterium
GCGGCGGGCGGAATGCCGCTCGGCTGATACGGCGGCTGCGAGGTGTTGACGAGGTAGCCGTCGGGCGAGACGCGGCCGTCCTGCAGCTGCACCGGCCCTTCGAGCACCGACTTCGGCGAGCCGGGTTTCCGCGTCAATTTTCCCTGCGCGTCGAGCTGGGCGTGCGCCGACGCGGGCGCGGACTTGTCCATCGGCGTGCACGCGCACACCAACCACATGTGATTCAGGAACGAGCCGCCGAATGCGCCCTGAAAGAAATTGTCGGCCAGCGTGTACTCGCGCGCCCATTGCCACAGCTTCTGGCTCGATCCATCGTAGTAGCCCATGGTCCACGCCCCGACCGTCGTCATGGCGACGAACATGTTGTTCCTGCCGCCGTTGATTTGCTCGACGTTCTGGTAGTAATTGTGGATCGGGCTCGGCACGATCTGGTCGATACGCGCGCCGACGGGCGGCAGGTCGATGCGGAACGGCCCGTTCGGGAGCGGATCGGGATGAGCTGCGTTCGGCGGGTAGCGCGGATCGGGTTTGCCGGCGGGCGTATAAGCGGGAGGCAGGTGCGCGAGCGGTTTTCCGTCGAGGTCGAGCTGCGTCTTCTGCTCGGCTGTCGCATTGGCGACGCCGTTGGCGCCGGGGAACATGCCGTACATGTTGTCGAAACTGTGATTCTCGGCATAGATCACGACGATGTGCTCGATCTTGGCCAGACCTCGCGCGGTTGCCGCGCCCCCTGCTTGGGGTTGGATAGCCGCGCAGCCCGCGAGCAAATATGCGCCAAGCGCGCATAGGGCGAGCGCGACACCAGTAGACTTCACTTGATGGTTAGCCATTGTTGCAATCAGTCCTTTCCCGGCTCAGTCGTCCATGCGTAACGGATTGTCAGGCAGCCTGCGCATTGCGGAATCTACGCCGCCTCGCCGGAGATGCCGCGCTCGAGATATGCAGCGATGCGCTCGTTCTGTATCTCAGTTGTGCCGTCGGCAGCTTGCCCGCCACACGACTTGGTTGAGCGTCCTTAAGCGCTGACACGCTAGGGGAAAGCGAGGCCTAATATATACCGCAAGACCCCGTCTCACAAGGCGAGGACGCGAGGCAGCGTGGTATGATTTTGGCCCCCGCCAGAGATCGAATTTCATGAACGTTGTCATCCTCGCTGCCGGACTGGGCAAGCGCATGCGCTCGGACCTGCCCAAGGTCTTGCACCCGCTGGCGGGCAAGCCCTTGCTCGCGCATGTCGTTGCCGCCGCGCGCAGCCTCAAACCCGGGCGGATCTGCATCGTCTACGGCCATTGCGGCGAGCGCGTGCGCGCGGCGATTGGTCAGGACGACCTGATCTGGGCGAAACAGGAGCCGCAACTAGGCACCGGGCATGCGCTCGCGCAGGCCCTGCCGCACCTCAATCCCAAGGTTCCGACCCTGGTGCTGTACGGCGACGTGCCGCTGATTCGCGCCGAGACGCTGCGCTCGCTGTGCGAGGTGGCGGGCAAGGCCGCGGCCCTGCTCACGGTCGAGCTGGACGATCCGCGCGGCTATGGCCGCATCATCCGCAGCCGAGGCGCCATCCGGCGCATCGTCGAGGAAAAGGACGCGACCAAGGCCGAGCGCGCGTTGCGCGAAATCAATACCGGCATCCTGGTGTTGCCGACCGCGCGGCTGAAAACCTGGCTCGGCGGCTTGCGCAACAAGAATGCGCAGAAGGAGTATTACCTCACCGATGTGATCGCGGCCGCGGTGGCGGACAAGGTGCCGGTCGGTTCGGCGCAGCCCGGCGCGGCCTGGGAAACGCTCGGCGTAAACAGCAAAGTGCAACTGGCGGAGCTCGAGCGCACGTTCCAGCGCGGCATTGCCGCCGCATTGATGCACGACGGCGTCACGCTGGCGGACCCGGCGCGCATCGACGTGCGCGGCAACCTTGCTTGCGGGCGCGACGTGGCGATCGACGTCAATTGCGTGTTCGAGGGCGAGACCGTGCTCGGTGAAGGCGTCAGCGTGGGCGCGAACTGCGTGCTCAGGAACGTGAAGGTCGCGGCGGGCACCCGCATCGAGCCCTTCTGCCACCTGCAGGAAGCCGATATCGGCGCGCGCTGCCGCATCGGACCGTATGCGCGCTTGCGCCCGGGCACCACGCTCGCCGAGGAGGTGCACATCGGCAATTTCGTCGAGGTGAAGGCGAGCCAGATCGCGGCGCGTTCCAAGGCCAACCACCTCGCCTATGTCGGCGACACCACCGTAGGGCGCGACGTCAACATCGGCGCCGGCACCATCACCTGCAATTACGACGGTGCCAACAAGCACCGCACCGGGATCGAGGACGATGTGCAAATCGGCTCCGACACGCAACTGGTGGCGCCGGTGCGGGTGGGCAAGGGGGCGACCCTCGGCGCGGGCACCACGCTCACCAAGGATGCACCCGCGGGCGCGCTCACCATCTCGCGCGCCAAGCAGGTCACGATCACGGGCTGGAAGCGGCCGGTGAAAAAGAAATGAGGGGCAGGAAGTAGATGTGCGGCATCGTCGGAGCCGTTGCCAGGCGGAATATCGTTCCTGTCCTGATCGAAGGGCTGCGCCGGCTCGAATACCGCGGCTACGACTCCGCCGGCATCGCGCTGCGTGAAGCGGACGGCCTCGACTACGTCCGCGCGGTCGGGAACCTCCAGAATCTCATCGACGCAACCGGCCCGAACGGCTCCGTCGCCCACCAAGGTCTTGGTCATACGCGCTGGGCGACGCACGGCGGCGTCACGGTGCAGAACGCTCACCCACTCGTGGGCTGCGACCCGAACAAGCTCGCGATCGTGCTCAACGGCATCGTCGAGAACTATCGCGAGCTGCGCGAACTGCTGCTCGCCGAAGGCCACACGTTCACGTCGGAGACCGACGCGGAAGTGGTCGTGCACATGCTCGAGCAGGAGTACGACGGCGATCTCGTGCAAGCGCTCGTTCGCGTGTACCCGCGCCTCGAAGGGCACTTTACGATCGTCGCGATCCACCACGACAACCCCGACTTGCTCGCCGGTGTTCGCAATCAGACGCCACTCGTGGTCGGTCTCGGCGACGGCGAGAACTTCCTCGCCTCGAACGTCGCGGCGTTCCTGAGCGAGACGCGTCGCGCCGTCTTCCCTGCGGACGGCGAAGTCGTCGAGATCACCCCCGACGGCGCGCGATTCTTCAAGAACGGAGAGCAGGTCGAGCACCCGGCCGTCGAGGAGCTCGACTGGGACGAGGACCACGCCGAGAAGGGCGGGTACGAGACCTTCATGCTGAAGGAGATCTACGAGCAGCCGGAGGCCGTCCGCGAGACGATCGGCGACCGCGTTCGCGGCCATCAGCTGATGCTCGAGGCGCTCGGCCTCTCCGAGCTCGAGGTTCGCAACCTCCGTCGGATCGTCATCGTGGCGGCGGGAACGTCGTACCACGCGGGCGTCGTCGGCCGCTACATCATCGAAGAGTGGGGTCGCATCCCGGTCGAGCCCGACATTGCGAGCGAGTGGATCTACCGCAACCCGGTGCTCTCGAAAGACACGCTCGTGATCGGAATCTCGCAGTCGGGCGAGTCGCGCGACACCGTCAACGCGATGAAGCTCGCGCGGGAGCGCGGTGCGCGCACGCTCGCGATCACGAACATGATGGGGACGCAGATCACGCGCGAGGTCGACGCGACGCTCTACACGCGCTGCGGGATCGAGATCGGCGTCGCCGCGTCGAAGACGTTCACCGCGCAGGTCGCGCTCTTGAGCCTGCTCGCCCTGCGTCTCGCCGAGATCAGGCAGACGCTGCCGCAGGAAGACATCGACTTCGTCCTCGACCGTCTGCACGAGCTCCCCGACAAGATGGCCGAGTTCCTCGACGGCGACCATCCGGTCGACGAGATCGCGCAGCGGTTCTACGACAAGCCGTTCTTCCTCTATCTCGGTCGGCACATCGGGCTGCCCGTCGCGCTCGAGGGCGCGCTGAAGCTCAAGGAGATCTCGTACATCCCGACCGATGCGTACTCGGCCGGCGAGATGAAGCACGGCCCGATCGCGATGCTCGACGAGGGCACGCCGGTGGTCGTTGTCGCAACAAACATCCACGTGTACGACAAGATTGTCTCGAACATCCAGGAGACACGCGCGCGCGGTGCGCACGTGATCGCGATCGCGACCGACGGCAACGAGGACATCCAGCACCACGCGGACGACGTCATCTACGTGCCGCGCACACCGGCGTTTCTCCAGGCTGCGCTCGCGGTGATCCCGCTCCAGTTGCTCGCCTACCGGATCGCGCGCCTGCGCGGCCTGAACGTCGACCAGCCGCGCAACCTCGCAAAGACCGTCACAGTCGAGTAGAACCTCCTCCGTGAGAGTCGGCGGGGACGTACTCGACGAGACGCGAGCGTTCAACGAAGAGTTGCGGGCGCAGCTCGCGGCGATGCCTGGGGCCGAGTCGGTGCCGGTCGAGGTGACGCGGCGCGCGCGCTACGAAGGCCGCGGGATCTTCCCCCCGCCGGTCTTCCTGCCCGAGGCGCGCTGGCTCGACGCCGACGGCGTCCGCGTTCGGGTTGTCGCGCCGGACGCGCCGCGGGGCGTTTATCTGCACATGCATGGCGGTGGCTGGACGATCGGCGCCGCCGATCTCCAGGATGCGCTCCTCTCGTTTCTCGCAGAGCAGACCGGCCTCGCCGTTGCGAGCGTCGACTATCGCCTCGCACCCGAGCATCCGTATCCCGCCGGTGCCGACGACTGCGAGAGCGCGGCGCTCTGGCTCCTCGAGCGGGGCGCCGCGGAGATCGGTGCGCCGCCGGCGTTCGCCATCGGCGGGGAGTCCGCAGGCGCGCATCTCGCCGTCGTGACGCTGCTCCGCCTGCGCGATAGGCACGGCATCACTGGCGCATTCGATGCGGCGAATCTCATGTACGGCCCGTACGACCTGAGCGGCACGCCGAGCCGTCGGCGGCTCACGGATGCGCTCGTGCTCCACGGCCCGGTCATGGACTGGTTCACGGACAACTTCCTGCCGGGGCTCGACGAGAGCGCACGGCGCGCCCCGGACATCTCGCCGCTCTACGCCGACCTTCGTTCGCTCCCGCGCGCGCTCTTCACGGTCGGCACACTCGACCCGCTTCTCGACGACTCGCTCTTCATGGCCGCTCGTTGGCAGGCGGCGGGCAACGACGCCGAGCTCGTCGTGTACGAGGACGGCGTGCACGGCTTCAACGCGTTCCCGATCGAGCTCGGGCACCGCGCGAACGAGGCGCAGGCGGCGTTCCTCAGTCGGGTGGCTGCCGGCGCAGCCGTTTGACCTCGCCGCGGCGCTTCTTCTCGTCGACGCGACGCGCCTTCGCGGCGGCGGACGGCTTTGTCGGTACACGGCGTCGCTGGACGAACAACGCGGCGCGCAGCGCAGCGACGAGGCGCTCCGTCGCGAGCTCGCGGTTCCGCAGCTGACTTCGCTCGTCCTGCGCGATCGCGCGCAGCACGGGCCCGGCCTTCGCGACGACGCGACGCTTCTGCGCGTCGGTCAGGGCCGAAGACGACTCGACGTCGAACACCGCCTCGACCCGGGTCTCTGACTTCTGCGCGTGCTGGCCGCCGGGGCCGCTCGATCGCGACGTCCGCAGCTCGATCTCTGCGAGGGGCACGACGACACTCTTCGTGACCCGAATAGACTCGGAAGAGGTCATGGCAGCGATTCTGCTCGACATCGACGGTGTTCTGCACGTTTCCGGAGAACCGATCTCCGGGGCGGCCGACGCTGTCCGCCGGCTTCGCGCGAACGGCCACCGCCTGCGGTTCGTGACGAACACGACGACCCGTTCGAAGGACAAGCTCGCCGAGGAGCTCCAGGCGCATGGCATCGAGGCCGACGAGTCGGAGATCCAGACCGCCGCGGGCGCCGCCGTCCGGGCGCTCAGCGGCAAGCGCGTCCTCGCACTGACGATGCACGCGCTCGTGCACGATCTCGAGGGGATCGAGCTCGTGGGTGAAGGAGCTGACGCCGTGCTCCTCGGCGGCGCCGACGAGACGCCGGAGACGAATCTCGTCTTCTCCTACATGAACCTTGCGCGCGCGTTCGGTGAGCTCGAGCTCGGCGCGGAGCTCTACTGCCTGCATCGCAACAAGTGGTGGCAGACGAAGCGCGGGCCGATGCTCGACTCGGGCGCGTTCGTCGCCGGCCTCGAGTACGCCGCGGAGACCGAGGCGATCGTCCTCGGGAAGCCGAGCGCCGCGTACTTTGCGGCGGCGTGCGAGGCGCTCGACGCCGATCCGACGATGACGTGGATGGTCGGCGACGACCTCGAGAGCGACATCGTCGGCGCCCAGGGCGTCGGCATGCGCGCCGTGCTCGTCCGAACGGGGAAGTTCCGTCCGGACGAGGTCGAGCGCTCGCGCGCGCGTCCGGACGGCATCGTCTCCTCTCTCGCGCACCTGCCGGAGTGGCTCGAGGAGCATCTGTGATCAACGTCGGCACCGACCTGATCGAGATCTCCCGCATCCGGCGCTCGCTCGAGCGCTATCCGCGCTTTCGCGACCGCTGCTTCACCGCCGACGAACAGGCGTATTGCGACTCGCGCGCAAACCCGGCCGAGAGCTATGCGGGCCGGTTCGCGGGCAAAGAAGCCGTCGGCAAGGCGATCGGCTTCGGCGTGGCGCGCGCCTTCGCGTGGAAGGACATCGAGATCGTCGGCAGGCCGAAGCCGTCCGTCCGCCTCTCGGGTCGCGTTGCGTCGTGGGCGGAGCGGCGCGGCGTGCACGAAATCGATCTCTCCATGACCCATTCGCGTGAGCTCGCGCAGGCGGTCGCCGTCGCGAACGATGGCTGAATTCGAGCCTCTCTACACCGCAGACGAGATGCGCGCCGTAGAGGCGCGGTATCCGGGGTACCCCGAGACGGCGCCCGAGCTGATGGAGCGTGCCGGGGCCGAGGCCGCACGCGTTGCACAGGTGGTGTTCCCCGCGGCCGCGAGGTGGACGGTCGTGTGCGGCGGCGGCTCGAACGGCGGCGACGGCCGCATCATGGCGCGCCACCTCGAGAGCGCCGGCAAAGACGTGAAGCTCGTCGATGCAAGGTCGGGCGAGGCCGACCTTGGTGAGCCGGTCGTGATCGTCGACGCGCTCTTCGGCACGGGCTTCTCGGGCATCCCGCGCGACGGCGCGGCGGAGTTGATCGCGCGGATGAACGCGAGCCCGGCGGGCGTATTCGCAATAGACCTGCCGTCAGGCGTCGACGCATCAACCGGTGAGGTCGCCGGTGCCGCAGTCAACGCGGCAGCGACCGTGACCTTCCACGGCCTGAAGGCCGGTCTCGTCATCGCACCCGGCCGCTTTCACGCGGGCACCGTGCACGTCGCCGACATCGGGCTCGAGCAGGCAGAGACCTCGCTGCGTCTTGCGACCGCGGAGCTCCTGCGGTCCGTCCCGCTGCGAAGCGAAGGAGACAACAAGTACACGGCGGGCCACGTGCTCGTCGTCGGCGGCTCGCGCGGGCTCACCGGCGCCCCGTCGCTCGCCGCGCTCGCCGCGATGCGCGCGGACGCCGGCTACGTCACCGTCGCCGCACCCGCCTCGTCGCTGCCCGTGCTCGAGAAGCGCCTGCTCGAGGCGGTCAAGCGCCCGCTCGCGGAGGACGACGGCACCGTCGCTGCCTCGGCCGCCGAGACGGTGCTGGAGCTCGCGCGCAAGGCCTCCGCACTTGCAATCGGCCCGGGTCTCGGGCGCGGCGCGGGCCCGAAGGAGCTCGTCCGGCGCGTTCTCGCCGAGGTCGAGCTACCGGCCGTCGTCGACGCAGACGCGCTCTTCGAGCTCGAGCCCGCGAAGTGGTCGGGGCCGCGCGTGCTCACGCCGCACGAGGGCGAGCTCGCGCGGTTGCTCGGCCGCGCATCGGCCGAGATCGCGGCGCATCGTCTTGCGTCCGTCCAGGAAGCCGCGGATCGGTTCGGCTGCGTCGTGCTCCTCAAGGGCGCAGACACGCTCGTCGCCGCCCCCGGCGCCCGAGTGATCGTGGTCTCGCTCGGCCTGCCGTCGCTCGCGACCGCGGGGACCGGCGACGTGCTCACCGGGATCGTCGCCGCGTTCCTTGCGAAAGGCCTCGAGCCGCAGCGCGCCGCGGCGGCCGCGGCGGTCGCACAACAGCTGGCCGCCGTCGAGGCGACCCAGCGCGCAGGCCTCGTCGCGAGCGACCTGATAGACGCGCTCCCGCGGGTCCTCGGCTGATGCACCGCTCGCAGCTCACGATCGATCTCGCCGCGCTCCGCCGAAACGCCGCCACACTCCTGCGCGCGCTCGAGGGCGCCCAGCTCTGGGCCGTGGTGAAGGCGGACGGGTACGGACACGGCGCGGCCGACACGGCAGGCGCGGCGCTCGGCGCGGGCGCATCGGCGCTCTGCGTGGCCACCGTGCCCGAAGGCCTCGAGTTGCGGCGCGAGTTTCCGACAGCGCGCATCGTCGTCATGGGCCCCGCCGGCAACCGTGAGGTCGGACAGGCGCGGGACGCACACCTCGAACTCGTGATCACCTCCGGCGAGGTGCCGGCGGGCGTGCGCGTGCACCTGAAGCTCGACACCGGCATGGGCCGCTGGGGCCTCTCGGAGCTGCCCCCACCGCCGACCGAGGTAGTCGGGCTGATGAGCCATCTCGCCACCGCCGACACGGACTCTGCCTATGCCGAGTGGCAGATCGACCGGTTCCGCCGTGCAACTGCTCCGTACTCGCACCTCACGCGCCATATCGCGAACAGCGCGGCCGCGCTCCGCTATCCGTCGTCTCGGTTCGACGCCGCCCGCTGCGGGATCGCGCTCTACGGCCTCTCGCCGTTCGGCACGGACCCCGCAGAGGATGGCCTCGAGCCCGTCCTCTCGTGGACGAGTCACATTGCGCAAACACGCCTGCTGCGCGCAGGAGAGAGCACGGGGTACGGGCGGCGCTTCATCGCGGAGCGCGACACGTGGATCGGCATCGTGCCCGTCGGATATGCGGACGGCTTCCGCCGCGATTTGACCGGCACCGAAGTTCGCGTCGCCGGCGAGCCGCGACGCGTCATCGGGACGGTGTCGATGGACGCGTTCGCCGTCGAGCTCGCGCGCGAACTGCCGGTGGCGACTCCGGTCGTGATCATCGGCCGCGGGATGCTTGCAGAAGCGCACGCGCGCGTCGCCGACACGATCACATACGAGCTCGTCTGTGGAATCGCCGCCGACCCAGGGCGTGCGCGTCGCGTCGTTGTCGATGGCTGAGGACCGCTTCGCGCGCACCGCAGCTCAGGTCGCTGCGCGGCAGGACGCGCACGCCGCGGAGCTGGCAGAACGGGTGCGCACCTTCGTGCTGCCGAGCGGAGACGAGCACTGCCTCGACGTCGGCTGCGGCGCCGGCGCCCTCGCGCTCGCGCTCGCGCCGCGCGTTGCCGACGTCGTCGGCGTCGACCGCGTCCCCGAACTGCTCGAGCTCGCGCGGAAGCGCGCGCCCGGCAACGCGACGTTCGTCGAGGGAGACGCGACACAGCTTGACTTCGAGGACGCGTCGTTCGACCTGGCGGGGACGCTGCGCACGCTCCACCACGTGCCCCGCCCCGAGCTCGTGCTCGCGGAGCTCACCCGTGTCACGCGGCCCGGCGGCCGCGTGCTGGTCGTCGACCAGCTCGCGCCCGCGGACCCGCTCGAGGCGCTCGCCATCGACCGGTTCGAGCGTGCCCGCGACGCGGGGCACACGAGACTGCTTCCCGACAGTGATCTGCGCCAGCTCTTCGAGGCGAACGGGCTCGCGCTGCTCCGCGAGCGCCGCGACGTCGAGCGCCGCGAGCTCGCCGGGTACCTCGACCTCGCCGACTGCCACGGCGACGCGCGCGCCGGGGCGCTCGCGCTCGCTCCA
>JBGPLW010000079.1:0-9750 GCA_041486645.1 Gaiellaceae bacterium
AGCAGCGCCGGCGGACCGACGAGCGTGCAGCGGATGCCGACGAGAGCGAAGGCCTGGACGAGCGAACGGGCGACGCGCGAGTGCAGGACATCGCCGACGATCGCGACGTGCACTCCGTCGAGACGGCCGAGCTCCTGCTGCAAGGTGTAGAGGTCGAGCAGCGCCTGCGTCGGGTGCTGGTTCTTGCCGTCGCCGGCGTTCACGATATGGGCGTCGGTGACGCGAGCGACGAGTTGCGGTGCGCCGATCTGCGGATGCCGCATGACGATCACGTCGGGGTCGTAGGCGCCGATCGTCAGCGCGGTGTCCTTCAGCGACTCGCCCTTGTCAACCGACGAGCCCGCGGACTTGATCGTCATCGTGTCGGCGGAGAGGCGCTTGGCCGCGAGCTCGAAGCTCGACGACGTCCGCGTCGACGACTCGTAGAAGAGGTTGACGACGAGGTGACCCTTGAGCGTCGGCAGCTTCTTCACGTTCCGGGTCAGTGAGCCTTCGAAGACGTGCGCGGTGCCGAGCAGGCGCTCGACGTCGTCGCGCGTGAGATCGGCGATCGAGATCAGATGACGCCGCGACGGCCGGTCCGGCGGGCGGAGGTCGTCCTTGACGAGGTGGATGGAATTCACTGCGACCCCTCCTCCGGGTTCGGCACAAGCAGGATCTGGTCGACCTCGTCGACCTCGACGAGCTGCACCTGGATCCGCTCGCCGCGGGCCGTCGGCAGGTTCTTGCCGACGTAGTCCGGGCGGATCGGCAGCTCGCGGTGGCCGCGGTCGACGATGACGGCCAGCTGGACGCGCGCCGGGCGGCCGTAGTCGAAGAGCGCCTCGATTGCGGCGCGGATCGTGCGCCCTGTGTAGAGCACGTCGTCGACGAGCACGATCGTGCGCCCTTCGAGCGGAAAGTGCAGCTGCGTCTCGCGCACGACCGGCTGCGCGTGCATGGGCGCTTCGCCGGCGCGGACGCGGACGTCGTCGCGGTGGAACGTGATGTCGACCGCGCCGAGCACCGGCGCCTGGCCGGCGCGCTCCTCGATCAGGCGCGCGAGCCGCTGCGCGAGCGGGACGCCGCGCGTCTGGATGCCAACGAGCGCGACATCGTCGAGCTCCGGGTTGCCCTCGATGATCTCGTGTGCGATGCGCGAGAGCGTCCGCGCGAGCGCGTCGGCGTCGAGGAGGAGCTTCCCGGAATCTTCCCGGGCGGGGACGCGCATGATCATTCGACTCCTTTCCGGCCTCACTGGACCGGGTTAAAGGGGTTCGTGTCGTGCGGGACTCTACCGGGAACGGAGGACGGCGAGGAGAATCGTCTCGCAACCTGCTTTCAAGCAGGTTGCAGTCGTCGAACAGCTAGACCGCTTCAACGACTGCCACCAGGCTGAAGCCGGGTTGCTAGGGGAGCTGCCAGAACGGCTCGGTGAGACCGAGCTTCTCGAGGATCGCTGCATTCTGCTCGCGGGTGTGCGGCCGCCAGTCGGGGTCGACCCGGTCGCCCCACCAGGTGTGCGCGAGCTCGCTCAGCTTCGTCACGGTGATCGTCGCTCCGGGCGGCCGTTCGCCGAGCCAGCGCGCGATGTGCTCTTCCGACCGGAAGAGGTTCATCGTGCTTCAGGTGAAGACGATGTCGTCCCACCAGTGCGCGGCCGGAACGAGGCAGTGGAACAGCAGGCTCGGATCGTCGGGCGCCTCGGCCGAGATCTCGAGCCCGATCGGCTCGCCGCAGTCCGGGCACGACGCTTCGACGCGGCCGTCGACGTGGAGGGCGGCGCAGATGCCGAGGGCGTCCCACGCGCAGTTCGCGTACCACCAGCGGCCGCCGGCGTGGACGCGGTACGCGGTCGGCACGAGCGAGAACGGGTTGAGCATGCGGATCTCGGCGGTCGCCGGGTTCAGCACGAGGGCGTGCGCGTCGTGTAGGCGACGCCACCCCGCGTCGAGCTCGGCGGCCGTCAGCCCGAGGTCATCCGCCGTCGGTGGGTGCCCCGTCTCCACAAAATGCCGGTACGTGCGGTTCCGGAGCTCGATGTCGTTCTCATCCACATGCCGAGCTTAGTAGCGTTCGGTTGGTGACTCCGGAGATCCTGGAGCGCTATGCGGACCTGATCGTCTCCGTGGGTGCGAACGTCCAGCCCGATCAGGTGCTGGCGGTCGAAGCTCTGCTCGAGGCGCAGCCGCTCGTGCACGCAATCGCGCGGCGCGCGTACGAGAAAGGTGCGCGCTACGTCGACGTCCAGTACTTCGACGGAGCCGTGAAGCGCATCCGGGCCGAGACCGCTCGCGAGGAGACGCTCGAGTGGGTGCCGCCCTGGCTCGGGAGGCGTATGGAGCTCCTCGCAGAGCTCGACGCCGCGCGGTGCGTGCTCGTCCCGCTCGTGCCACCGGGGCTCCTCGACGGCGTCGACCCCGCGCGCGCCGGCCTCGACCGGCTGCCGACGATCAAGGAGACGTTCAAGACGATCGACGACCGCTCGATCGCGTGGACGCTCTCACCGTTTCCGACGCGGGCGTGGGCACGAATGGTCTACCCGGACGTCGACGTCGGCGAAGGGCTCGAACTCCTCTGGCGTGACATCGTCCATGTGTGCCGCCTCGACGAGCCAGACCCGGGCCAGGCGTGGTACGACCGGATCGAGGAGATCTTCCAAGTGGCAGGGCGGCTCGACGCACTCGACCTCGACGCGCTCCACTTCGAGGGGCCCGGAACGGATCTCACGGTCGGGCTGCTGCCGTCGTCACGCTTTGCCAAAGAAGGCGGCTCGTCGCAGACGCGCACCGGCGTGCGCCACGTACCGAATATCCCGACCGAAGAGGTGTACACGACACCCGATCCCGAACGGACGCAAGGAGTCGTCACAGCGACGAAGCCTCTCGACGTCGCCGGCTCGCTCGTGACCGGGCTGCGCGTGCGATTCGAGGGCGGACGCGCCGTCGAGATCGACGCGGACGCAAACGCCGAGGCGTTGCGGGGCCGCTGTGCCGTCGACGAGGGGGCGTCACGCCTCGGAGAAGTCGCACTCGTCGACCGCGAGAGCCGCATCGGCCAACTCGGGCGCACGTTCTTCACAACGCTGCTCGACGAGAACGCGGCGAGCCACCTCGCGCTCGGCGACGCCTACTCCTCACCGATCGCCGACGATGCCGACCTGCCTCGCATCAACGCGAGCGCGGTGCACATCGACTTCATGATCGGGAGCAACGACGTCAGCGTCACCGGCACGACGAAGTCCGGCGAGCAGGTGCCGATCCTGCGCGGCGGCAGCTGGCAGATCTAGTCGACGATCGGCGGTTCGTCGGGCTCGGTCAGAGCCTCGATCGCGTCTTTCGCCGCCTCGAGCGAGTCCTCGGGGACCATCACCGTGAGCGGATCATCCTCGCCCTCGGTGCCGATCTCCGCGTCGATGCCCGCGTTGTGCAGAAGCTCCTGGAGCTCTTCCGCCTCGGCGGGGTCACCCGCCACCACCACTTGCACCATTCTCGCCACTGCCGGCCGATGATACGGGCCGCGCGCCGGCCTTGACGAGTTGAGGCTCGCCGCGCTCCGGGAACGGCACCTCGATCACGTCGAAGTCGCGCGGGACGACGGTGTTGGCGAACACCTCGCGCGCCTCGCCCGCGAGCTCCGAGCCGAAGTAGCGCGTCGACACGTGCGTGAGCGCGAGCAGCTTCACGTCGGCGAGCTTCGCGACCTCAGCGGCCTCCGCGGCGGTCGCGTGCAGCGTCTCACGGGCGCGCGCCGCTTCCTCCGCGCCGAACGTCGCTTCGTGCACGAGCAGATCCGCCTTGTGCGCGGCTTGCACGACGGATGCGGACGGCGCGGTGTCGCCGGTGAGCACGACCTTGCGGCCCGGCCGCGCAGGGCCGAGCACCGCGTCGGGTGCGATCACGCGGCCGTCCTCGAGTGTGAGCGGCTCGCCGCCCTGGAGGACGCCGCGTTCGCGGCCCGGCGGCACGCCGAGCGCGTCCGCGGCTGCGACGTCGAAGCGGCCGGGACGTTCGCGTTCGACGAGCGAGTACCCGACCGCGGGCACGCCGTGGTCGACTGCGAACGTCTCGAGCACGTACTCGCCACGGTCGAGCGTCTCGCCGACGGCGAGCTCGACGGTCGTGAGGCGGTACGGGAGCCGGCCGAGGAACGGCTTCAGCCGTGAGAAGAGAGCGCGCACGCCTTCCGGCCCGTAGACCGTCAGCCCGACGTCCTCACGTCCACGAAGCGCGAACGTCTTGAGCATCCCGGGTAGCCCGAGGAAGTGGTCGGCGTGAAGGTGCGTGAGGAAGATCTCTTCGATGTCGGGCAGCCCGACGGACGAGCGCTGGAGCTGGCGCTGCGTCCCCTCGGCGCAGTCGAAGAGCAGCCGCTCGCCGCCGCGGCGCAGTAGGAACGCCGCGGGGGCCCGCTGCGAAGTCGGCATCGAAGCCGAGGTGCCGAGAAAGACGAGATCGAGGTCCACCGATCCGCGATAGTAGGCTCTTCCGCGTGGCCGACCCGACAGTGCTCGAGGTCTATCGGCGTGAGATCACGCCGGAGCTGTACACGGAGATCCGCGAGCTCTACAAGACGCACTCGATCGCCGAGGACGCGCGCGACCTCCCGGGCCTCATCTCGACCTGACATCGGACTGCGTCTACGAGCTCGTCCAGAGCGGCCACCGCTGGGAGGGCCACGAGGGCGCGACGCGTTTCTACACGGAGCTCTTGACCGCGTTCCCGGACATCCGCTTCGACCTGACCGACATCGTCATCGGGCCGCAAGGCGTCTGCGAGGAGGCCGACGTCTCCGCCACCCACAAGGCGCCGTGGCTCGGCGTGCCGCCGAGCGGCGAGCGGCTCGAGTGGAAGGTCCTGATCTGGTTCCCGTGGGACGAGAAGCAGCGCCTCTTCCGCGGCGAGAAGGTCTACGTCTCCGGGATCCCTGTCCCGGACGCTCCGGCCTAGCTGCCCGGCAAGACGAGCCGCTGACCCGGGCGGATCGTCGCGGAGCCGAGGTGGTTCCGCTGCTCGAGCTTCCAGACGCCCTCGCGAACGTCGCCGCCGTAGCTCCGCGCAGCGATCGACCAGAGGGTGTCGGTCGGCTTCACGACGTAGCTCCGCTCTGGGCCGGCCCCGTGCGAGCTGCGGGCCACGAGGCCGACGGCGAGAGCGGCCAGGAGGAGCACGATGAGGAACTTGGGGAACATGTGTTCGCCATGCTAGGCGAACAGGTGTTCGCTGTCAAGGGTCTTCTCAGGACAGCCGGACGAGCTCGGGCCGGATCTCCCCCGCCTCGACCTCGAGGAGCAGCATCGCGTGGAACGGGCCGCGGCGCCGCTCGGTCGGCGAGCCGGGGTTCAGGACCCAGACGTCGCCGTGCCGCTCGGCGAGCGGCACGTGCGTGTGGCCGAAGAGCACCGCCTGACAGCCCGGAAAGCGCTGGACGAGCCGCTCCTCCCGCCCGGCCCGCAGGCCCGGGATGTGCACCATCCCGATCCGCGCGCCGCCCACCTCGACGACGAGCTCCTTCGGCAGGAGCTCCTTGAGCGCGGGCTCGTCGGCGTTGCCGTGGACCGCCCGCACGGGCGGCCCGAGCGCGCGCAGCTCGTCGAGAAACGCGGCCGAGGAGAGGTCGCCGGCGTGGAGGATCAGATCGGCGACGGCCAGCCGCTCGACGCAGACGTCCGGGAGCCGTCTCGCCCCCCGGGGCAGATGCGTGTCCGCGATCGCCGCGACGGTCGCCACGGCGTGAACGCTAGCGGGCCTTCTTGCGCAGCTTCTTCGGAGGCTTCGCCGGCTTTGTGACTTTCCCGGGACTCCACGAGATCATCGGGCCGGTGCAGGCCGCTCGACCAGCGGCGAAGAGCGGCGCCGACTTCGCGTACGAGCTCTTCTGCACCGAGACGCCTTCGCCGCCCGCCGTGACGAGACCGCTCTGCCAGCCGCCGCCGACGTACGTGTTGTTCTCGTCGCGGCCGTTGCGGTACTTCTCGTCCACGAGCAGGAAGAGCTGCACGCCGACGACGGTCGGATCGCACGCGAAGTACTTCGTGGCCATGAGCCGGATGTCGTCCGCCTGCTGCTGCTCGGTCACGACGTTGACGTTCTCGGCGTTGACGTAGCCGGCGTACTTCGTCGTGTCGGTCTGCCAGCCGATCTCGTCGATGATGAACGTGAGCCCGTTCAGCGTCGTCGGCTGCCCGGTGCCGTTGAAGGCGTTGTAGACCGCCTGCTTCACGCGGTCGAGGTTCGGCACGCCGAAGCGGTCTGGGTTGTCGTAGCCGACGCCGGGGCCGTCGGTCGGACTCGAGGGGCTCGGGTACGGGTGCACCGACAGCTGATCCATGATCGGCGTCGTGCGGCCGGAGGCGCGATACGCCTTGCCGAAGTCGCGCAGGAAGACGAGCGGCTCGTTCGACTCGCTCGTCGACGCGCGCGGCGAGAGACCCATGCCGATGACGTTCGCAACGGGGTCGGTCTCGTGGATCGCGTCGTAGCAGCGCGCGAGCAGCGCGAAGTACGCGGGCGCCGCAACGTCTCTGCCCTTCGCATCCTTCTGCGGCGACCAGTACAGCCGCGTGTTCACCTCGTTGCCGACGACGAAGTCGTGGATGCCCCACTGGTTGACGGTCTGGACGACCTGTTTCGCCCAGTCGCAGAACTGCGCGGGGTCGTGTTGGGAGCCCTTGAGCGAGTAGAGCACGAGGATGATCCGCACGCCGGCCGCCTGCGCCACGGGCGCGGCACGCTCGATGAACGGTAATTCCTTGATCGTGGTCGGGTTGCTCGGATCGAACGCGACCGTCCAGCGGTTCTGCGTGAGGCCGGCTCCGGTGAGCTGGCCGTAGAACCAGGCGCCGCCGTCGTCCGCGAACTTCGAGGCGTCGTCGGCCGCCCCCCAGGCGATCGCGGGCACGTCCGCGCCTGCGGTGCCGTTCGCTGCGGCGCCCGCCGCCGGTAGGACGAGTGCGCAACAGAGCGCGAGCAAACCAGCACGTTTCATCGAAGGCCCCTCCGTCGATCGACCTGGTCCACCGGTGATCGGCGGCCGCAGCGGGCCAGATTAGACCCAATCAAGGGAATCCTCTGCCCCGTTCGAGGGAAGCGGCCGCTACTTCTTCTTCTTCTTCGGCTTCGGCTTGGGCTTCGACTTGTCGCCGCTGCCGAGGTTGAGGGTGACGGTGCTCGTGCGGGCCGGGTTCATCTCGGCCTTGAGGACGATCGTCGCCGTCCCTGCGCCGAAGCCGGCCGGGATCTTCACCGTGGCGGTCATCCTCGGCGCCGCGCCGCTCGCGTTCGCGGTCTGCGACCCGTTCTTGAAGACGATCGCGTACGTGAAGCCCTCACCTGCGTCGAGCGTGACGTACTTCCCACCGCCGCTAACGGTCGTCGCCGCCAGCGGCTGCCCTCCCTGGTACGGGAACGTCTTGTAGTCCGGCACGACCGCACTCGACGAGTAGAGGAAGCTGCCGAGCGTCTGCCACACGCCACCGGCGCACGCGCCGTTGTCGGTCTTGATCGTGTGGTTGACGGAGTTCGGCGTCGCAAGGGCGGAGTCGCGCTCGCTGAAGTCGACGCGCATCACACCGCTCTGGAAGCCCGTGCGGTCCGACTCGTCGATCTCGTGGAAGATGTGGAAGTCGGTCAGCGTCGGCTCGCAGTTCGCAAGATGGACGAGCTTCTCGTAGTCCTCCGCCTGCTTCGCCTCCGAGATGACCGGCACGTTCTCGCTGTTCGTGTAGCCGGCCCGGTTCGTCGTGTCGACCTGCCATCCCGTCTCGTCGATGAACGTCTTCGAGACACGGCCGTAGAGGGTCGTGCCCGTCGTGTCGACGGGATACGCCTCGGGCTGCGGCTGACCGGTGCCGTGGAACGCATCCCAGAGCGCGAGCTTCACGCGCGCGGCGTTGACACAGCCGGTGTTCGGCCACGCATAACCGGTTTCGACCTCGTCGGTGTTCACGTTCGGATAGCAGTGCCACGACCACGCGTCGAAGAGCGGCTTCGTGCGGCCACTCGTGCGGTACGCGTCGCCGAGCGCGTTGATCCAGCGCACCGGCGAGATCGACGAGTTCGACGAAGCAGAGGGATCGTCGTTGCCGCGGGGCGAGAGGCCGACGCCGATCACGTCGAGCGTCGAGTCGAACGCCTTCAGCTTGTCGTAGCAGCTTGCGAGCACGACCTCCATCGCGGCGGGCGACGCGGGCTGGCTCCCGTTCCAGATCGGCTGCCAGAACTTCGGCTGGTTCGGCTCGTTGCCGATGATCACCTTCTTCACGTAGCGGTACCGCTGCATCACTTTGACCGCGTAGTCGCAGAAGGTGTCGGCGGCCGCCTGGTTCGTCGGCGCCATCGTCGCCTTCAGCGGGTACACGGCGAACACGACCTGGATCTTGTGCGCCTGCGCGACCGGGATCATCCGGTCGAGGAACGCCTGATCCTGGATTGCCGCAGGGGCGTCGGCATTCCAGAAGACGGCGACACGATTGGTCGTCGTCTGAAACTTGTTCATCTCGTCGAAGAGGCGCGCGCCGCCGTCGTCGGCGTACTTCGTCGCGTCCTCTGCGAAGCCGATCTGAGGGCCGGCGGCTGCCGCACCCGCGAATGCGAGCGCGAACGCGCCGAGGAGTGCCGCAAGAAGTGTCTTCACGCCCTTGTCCCTTTCGGTCGACCGCAGACCCGCAGCCCAGAGTGAAGCGGCCACCACAGATAGTGGCAACCCCTTTTCGGGTTAGGCCTCGAGGACCGCGTCGACGAGCCTCGCCGCGCCGAAGCGGACCGGGTCGTCCGCGGGCAGGCCGGTCTCGACCTCGGCGGCGGCGATCGCCGAGCGGGCCCCGGACTCGTCGAGCTCCCGCGTGTTGAGGGCGACCGCGACGACGCGCGCAGGCCGGGCAGGCAGGGCGATCCGCTCGTGCAGCTCGACGAGCTCGCGGAGCGGTGGGATCAGGTGCGGCCCGCCGCCCGCGCCCTCGATCTCGGTGTGCCCGGCCTGGTGGCAAAGCACGAGCTTGTGCGGGACGCTGCCGTGGTAGAGCCCGAGCGTCACGCCGGAGTAGACCGGATGGAGAAGCGCACCCTGGCCCTCGACCCAGAGCAGCTGCTCGGGGCGGTCTCCCCCGCGCCGCGAGCCCTCGACGATGAGGCGCTCGGCGGCGCCGGCGATGAAGTCGGCGACGACCGCGTCGACCGAGATTCCCCAGCCGGCGATCGCGATCCCCGTCTGCCCGGTCGGAACGAACACGGACGTGACGCCGCGCCGCCGCGCTTCGAGGTCGAGCTCGAGCGAGACGGTCATCTTCCCGATCGCGCAGTCGGAGCCGACGGTGAGCACGATCGTCCCCGGCACCGACAGGTTCTCGCCGGTCGCGGTCGAGACGTCGGCGGGCGGGCGCCGCAGGTCGCGCAGCTCCGCGCCGTGCCGCGCGGCCTGCTCCCGCAGCTCGGCGTCGTCGTTCAGGAAGACGTGCAGGCCGTTCTCGATGTCGAGCCCCGCTGCGACGCACTGCTTCAGAAGGTCGATCCAGGCGGGTGGGAAGCGGCCTCCCTGGGTCGCGACGCCGACGAGCGCCGTGTTCGGCTCGAGACGGAGCGCCTCGTCGACGCTCTGCACGACGGGGACTCCGTGCTCCGCATCGCCGGCCGCGCGCGTCGAGTCGAGGATTGCGACGACGTCGTCGCGCCGGTAGCGCAGCACGCCCCACATCGTCTTGCCGTAGTGCTGGTCGCCGCTGAAGCCCTCGGCGAGGATGACGTAGCGGGTGTCGCTCATCGCCTCTGCAACCTG
>JBGPLW010000080.1:0-9698 GCA_041486645.1 Gaiellaceae bacterium
TCGCTCGCGCTAGTGGAGCAAGAGGCAGGCGGCGCGGTGCTCCGGCCCCGCGGACGCAGGCCGGGCGAGAACCGGATCCTCTTTCCGGCAGACGTCGATCGCGACCGGGCAGCGCGGATGGAACCGGCACCCGGTCGGGACACGGACCGCGTCCGGCGTCTCGCCGCGCAGGATCTGCGGCCGGCGCTGGCGGCGCGGGTCCCGGTGAGGGACGACGGAGAGGAGCGCCTTCGTGTACGGATGCTGTGGGTTGCGCACGACGTCGGCCGTCGGGCCCTCCTCGACGATGCGGCCGAGGTACATGACCGCGATCCGGTCGGCGAAGCGCGCCGCGGTCGACAGGTCGTGCGTGATCATCATGATCGCGAGCCCGCCGCGCCTCAGCCCATCGAGGAGTTGGAGGACGCCCGCCCGCACCGAGACGTCGAGCATCGACACCGGCTCGTCTGCGACGAGCACGCGCGGCTCGAGTACGAGGCCGGCCGCGATCGCAACGCGCTGCCGCTGCCCGCCCGAGAGCTCGTGCGGATAGCGGTCGAGGAAGAGCTCGGGCGGCGAGAGCTCGACGCGCGCGAGCGCCTCGCGCACGCGGGCAGCGCGCTCCGCCTTGGAGCCCCCGAGCCGGTGGATGAGGAGCGGCTCCTCCACGGCGTCGCGGACGCGAAGCCGCGGGTCGAGCGACTCGTACGGATCCTGGTAGACGATCTGGATCCGCCGGCGCAGCGGCCGCAGTGCGCGCGCGCCGAGCGTCGTGATGTCGCGCCCCTCGAAGCGGATCGTTCCCGAGACCGGATCGACGAGGCGGAGCACGGCCTGCGCGGTCGTCGTCTTGCCGCACCCGGACTCGCCGACGAGCGCGAGCAGTTCGCCCTCGCGGAGCGTGAACGTCACGCCCTCGACGGCGTGCACGGCGAGCTTGGGCCGCCGGGCGAGCGTTGCGACGAGCCCGCGGCCGACCGGGTAGCGGACGACGAGGTCGTCGACCTCGAGCAGCAACTCGCTCATGCCGGCGCCGCCGTGCGGACGGCGTCGTTCAGGTGGCACGCCGCGGCGTGGCCGTCCTCGAGAGTGCGGAGCACAGGGCGGGCGGCGCACGCTGAGAATGCGCTGTCGCAGCGGAGCCGGAACGGGCAGCCCTCGAGGGGCCGGTCGAGGCGCGGCGGCGAGCCGGGGATCGAGACGATCGGACCGGTGCTGTCGTCGAGGTCGGGCGTCGCCGCGAACAGGAGCCGCGTGTAGGGGTGGCGGGGTGCGTGGTACAGCGTGTCGACCGTGCCCCGCTCGACGATCTCGCCGGCGTACATGACGGCGCCGAGATCGCAGAGCTGCGCGACGACTGGGAGATCGTGCGTGACGAGGACGAGCGCGAGGCCGAAGTCGCGGCAGAGCGCGTCGAGCAGGTCGAGGATCTGCGCCTGCACCATGACGTCGAGCGCGGTCGTCGGCTCGTCGGCGATCAGCACCTTCGGGTTGCACGACAGGGCCATCGCGATCGCGGCTCGCTGGCGCATGCCGCCGGACAGCTCGTGCGGGAAGCGCTGCGCGCGCTCGCGCGGGATGCCGACCGACTCGAGCAGCTCGCCGGTGCGTGCCTGCGCGGCGCCGCCCCTCGCGCGGCCGTGCAGCTCGAGTGCCTCGACGATCTGCGAGCCGATCGTCTGCACGGGGTTGAGCGCGTTCATCGCGCCCTGGAAGACGATCGCGACGTCGGTCCAGCGATGCGGCCGCATGGTCGCCTCGCCGCCGGCGAGCACGTCCTCGCCATCGAGCAGGACGCGGCCCGCGACACTCGCGCTCGGCGGCAGGAGGCCCATGATCGCGAGTGCGGTCGTCGTCTTGCCGCAGCCCGACTCCCCGACGAGGCCGAGGCGCTCGCCCGCCTCGAGCCGCAGGCCGACGCCCTGGACTGCATGCAGCTCGCCGCCGTCCTGGAGGTCGAACCAGACGTGGAGATCCTCGACCTCGAGCAGCACGCTCATACCGCCGAGTCGCCTCTGCCGACGAGCGGGCGGAGCCGGAACGTGCGCGCCGAGAGGTGCGCGACGCGCAGCCGCGGGTTGAGCGCATCCTCGAGCGCGCCGCCGAGCAGGCTGCAGGAGAGGATGATCAGCGCGACGAGCGCGCCCGGCGGCACGATCGCCCACCAGGCGCCCGCCGAGATCGCCGCACGCTGGAAGGCGTTCTCGATCACCTTGCCGAGCGAGATGCGGCTCGGGTCGCCGAGGCCGAGGAACGAGAGCGCGGTCTCGTCGAAGATCGCGACCGCCACCGTCAGGACGGTGTTCGCAATTAGGAGTGGCGCGACCTGCGGCAGCACGTGCCGCAGGACGATCCGCGCGTGCCCTGCGCCGAGCGCGCGGGCGCGCTTCACGTAGACGCGCTCCCGAACGCTCTTCACCTGCGCCCGCAGAACGCGGGCGGTGCTCGTCCAGAGCAGGATCCCGATCACGATCACGATGTGGAAGAGGCTCGGCCCCCAGATCGCGGCAACGACGATCATCAGCGGCACGTCGGGGATGACGAGGAAGTAGTCGGTGATCCGCATGAGGATCACGTCGACCTTGCCGCCGAAGTAGCCGGCGAGCACGCCGACCGTGCCGCCGATCGCCATCGAGACGAGCGTCGCTGCGAAGCCGACGACGAGTGAGATCTGCGCACCCCACATCAGGAGCGTCACCATGTCGATCCCGCCGTCGTCGAGCCCGAGCGGGTGGCTCCACGACGGCGCCGCGAAGACCGCCCCGACCTGGTCGTGCAGCCCGTACGGCGCGAGCCACGGCGCGAGCACCGCCGCCAGGACGATCAGGAGCAGGACCGTCAGGCCGATCGCCGCCGACGGGCGCCGGCGGATCGCACGCCAGACAACGCCGCCGCGCGAGGGCGCAGCCTCGGGCTCGAGCACGGCGCCGGGCTCGTGGAGGATCACGCTCATTCCCGCTCCCGGCGCCGGCAAAGCCGGCGCCTCCGCTCTCGAGTGAGCTCCGTCGAGCCTACGCTCACTGTGTGATCCTCGGATCGAGCTTGAAGTAGATGAGGTCGGCGAGCAGGTTGAAGAAGACGACCGACACAGTGAGTACGAGGAACGCGCCTTGGAGCATCGGATAGTCGCGCTGGAGCACGGCGTCGTACACAGCCCGCCCGATTCCGGGCCACGAGAACACCGTCTCGATCAGGATCGCGCCGGCGACGATGTAGCCGAGCGAGAGCGCGACGAGCGTCGCAATCGGCAGGAGTGCGTTGCGCAGAGCGTGGCGCCTGACGATCGTCCACGGACGGAGCCCCTTGGCGCGCGCGGTGAGGATGTAGTCCTCGCCGAGCGTCTCGAGCATCGCCGAGCGGACGATCAGCGTGTACTCGCCGTAGAGCACGAGTCCGAGGGTCAGCGCCGGGAGCGTCATGTGCGAGAGCACGTCCTTCACGTGTGTCCACCACGACGGGTTGAGCAGGAACTCGTTCGTCATGCCTCCGGTGGGGAGCGTGCCCGCGAAGAGGATGACGAGCATCAGTCCGAGCCAGTGCGTCGGCATCGAGTAGAAGCCGAGGGCGGTGGTAACGCTGATCGTCTCGAGCGGCGTGCCGCGACGCCACGCGGCGACCACGCCGGTCAGCGTGCCGACGACGATTGCGAAGATCGTCCCGAGCAGCACCATCGGCACGGTGTTTCCGATCGCGGTGCGGAGGTTCGACCGCACCGGTTGCTCATTCGCGAACGAGACGCCCAGGTTGCCGTGGACTAGCTGCTTCAGGTAGAGGACGTACTGCGCGCCCTTCGACTTGTCGAGCCCGAACTGCTTCTCGAGCGCGTGCCGTAGCTCGGGCGTCGCGTGCGGGACGCGCGAGAGATTCGCCACCGCGCTCCCCGGCGCGAGCCGGAAGAGCGCGAAGTTGATCGTGACCGCAACGAAGATCGTGACGACGGCGAACGCCGTCCTCTTGATGACGTAGTCGGCCCCTCTCACTGCCGGCTCAGCCGGTCTGGTGCACGCTCGTCAAGCTCAGCTTCGACAACGAGTTGAACGGCCCCTGCGGCGAGTCGACGAGACCTGTCCAGCTCTTCGAGACCGCGCTGACGTGCTCCAGCGTCGCGAGCCAGAGATACGGCTTCTGCTTTGCGAGGTACGCCTGCATCTGCCACACGATCGCGCGACGCTTGGCCTGGTCCGGCGTCAGCTGCTGTTTCGTGTACAGCGCGTCGTAGCGCTTGTCGCAGTAGCCGCTGTCGCTCCAGCCGCCGTACTGCGCGCAGGTGACGACCGACAGCATGAAGTCGGGGTCCATGAGCGCGACCCAGTCCCACAGCGCGAGGTCGAAGTTGAGGTACTTCGTCCCCGGCGCGGTGATCGCGTCGAACGCGGCGCTCGAGTCGAGCGCCTTCTGGGTCAGCTTCACGCCGATCTTCTGGAAGTCGGCCTGGATGATCTGGAAGGTGCGGTTGACGCTCTCGAGGTCGGTCGGAGTGATCACGCTGTAGCTCATCGTGTGCCCGCCGGCGACGCGGATGCCGCCCGAGCCGCGCTTGTAGCCGAGCGAGTCGAGCAGCCGGTTCGCGGCCGCGAGGTCGAAGCTTGTCGGCTTGATCGCCGGGTTCGCCCACGAGCCGGTGGACGGCGGGATGATCGACGCGGCCGGCTTTGCGGTGCCCAGGAAGACGACGTGGGCGATCTGAACGCGGTCGACCGCGTGGTCGAAAGCCTCCTTGAGCTTGAGATTCAGGAGCTCGCGATGCTTCGGCTTCTTCGGGTTCGAGTTGAAGATGAAGTCGGTCTGCTCGATGCCCGGGACGCGCTGAACGGTGAAGCCGGCGCTGCGGAGGCCTTGCATCGCCGTCACCGGAACGTCCTCGATCGCATCGATGTCGTGCGCCTTCAACGCGGCGACGAGCGCGTCGGCGTTCGAGAACATCTGCAGGCCGAAGGCGTCGACCTGCGGCTTCGGCCCGTAGAAGGAGTCGTTGCGCTGGAAGAGCGCGATCTGGTCCTTTTTGTACTTCACGAGCTTGAAGGGGCCGGCTCCGACAACAGGCGCCGCGTTCGCGAAGGTCTTCAGGCCTGCGCCCTTGTGGCCGGTGTACTTACTCCAGATGTGCTTCGGCAGGATGAAGAACTGCTGGAACTGTCCGAGCACGTTCCCGGCAGCTGCGGCGTAGTGGACGACGAGCGTCGTCGGGTTGGGTGCGCTCGCGCTTGTGATGTGCGCAATCAGCCCGGCCGTGTTCGCCGCGCCCGTGTCCTTGTACTTGATGGACGTGTTGATCGTCCAAGCCGCGTCCGCGGCCGTCAGCGGCTGCCCGTCCGTCCACTTCGCGTTCGCCTGCGTGGTGAAGGTCCACGTCTTGCCGTCTGCCGACGTCTTCCACGACCGTGCGAAGTCGGGCACGAAATGGCTGTTCGTGCGGTCGTATTGGATGAGGAGCGGGTAGATATACGAGAACGCGTTGATCGCGTCCTGGTTGAACGCGACGTAGGGGTTGAGCGAGTCGATGCGCGAGCTCGTCCCGAGGCGGAACGTGCCGCCGCTCTTCGCGCCGGAGCTCGACGCCGACGACGCGTAGGCACCGAGCGCGATCGCGGTCGTCGTGAGCGCCGCCGCTGCCAGCCACCGCTTGCTCATCTGTCCCTCCTGGAGATCACACCCGGAATGCAGGCTCGTCGACGGTCAGGGCACCTGTGTCGGCTTCGAGCGTACAACGGACTCCGAGCGGGAGTGCGGCGAGGTGCTTGCCATGCCCGAGCGGCAGCTTGTAGATCACCGGCACCCCGAGCGGCTCGAGGTGGCGCTCGAGCACGTCCTCGAGCGAGCGCGAGGCGCGCCAGTCGGAGGCCTGGCGGAGGTCGCCCCAGTCACAGCCCGCCATGTCGCCGACGACGACGCCGGCGACGCCGGCGAGCTTTCCCGCCTGCGCGAGCTGCGTCAGCATCCCGTCGAGGGTGTAGGGAGGCGCCTTGTAGTCCTCGAAGAAGAAGATCGCTCCGTCGAGGTCGATCTCCCACGGCGTGCCCATCGTCTGGAGCAGGAGCGAGAGGCAGCCGCCGACGAGCGGTGCCGTCACCGTGCCGCCGCGGATCGTGCGGACATACGGGTCGTCGGGATCGCGCGGCACGGCGCCCGCGCCGCCGCCGGCGAGCACCTCGACCAGGCGCTCGCGCGAGAAGTCGGTCGTCTCTTTCGCACCGACGCCGACGAGGCCGTAGCCGTACAGCGTCGCAAGGCTGGCGCGGCGATGGAGCGCGACGTGGAGGGCCGTGATGTCCGAGTAACCGACAAACGGCTTGGGGCTCGCAGCGATCACGTCGAAGTCGAGGTGCGGGATCACCTCCGCCGAGCCGTAGCCGCCCTGGAGCGCCTGGACGACGTCGACCTCGGGATCCGCGAAGAGCGCGGTCAGGTCGGCGGCGCGCCGGCGCGCGTCGCCGGCGACATAGTCGTCGCGGTCGTAGACACCGGCGGCGAGCTTGACGCGGTAGCCACGCGCCTCCCACCAGGCGACGGCGCGCTCGATCTCCGAGCGCGCGTCGTGCGGGCTCGCGGGTGCGGCCACCCCGATCGTCCCGCCGGAAGGCAGCGGTCGCCCGAAGCGCGTCGCAGCAGTCACGGGCGAGTTCTACCGTCTTCGACGCCGAGCAGCACGGCACGCACGAGCGGCCCGAGCGCCGCGAGGTCGTACCCGCCCTCCTGCACGAGAACCGTGGGCAGGTCGAGCGCCCCGATCATGCGGCCCGCCTCGCGGAAGCCCGCGGGCGTCACGCGCAGCGGGCTCTCGGGGTCGCCCGCGGCGGCGTCGACGCCGAGCGAGACAACGAGCGCGTCGACGCCGCCGAGCCACTCGACGGCGCGGCGCAGCGCAGCGAGCCAATCCTCGTCGCCGCTCGACGGCGCGAGCGGTACGTTGAGGTTCGTACCGTCCGCGCTCTCGTCCGCGAAGCCGAGGAAGTGTGGGAACCATCCCGCGCCCGGGTCGACGTGCACTGAGGCGACGAGCACGTCGGGGGTGCTCCAGAAGATCTCCTGCGTGCCGTTGCCGTGGTGCGCGTCGACGTCGAGTACGCCGACGCGCGCGCCGCTGCGACGCAACGCTTCCGCCGCAGCGGCCGCGTTGTTCAGGTAGCACGAGCCGCCGAAGCACGTGCGGCACGCGTGATGGCCCGGCGGCCGGCAGCACGCGTACGCGTGCGCCGCGCCGGCCGCGACGAGATCGGCAGCGGTCAGTGCCGCGTCGACGGCGCCGCGGGCGGCCTGCCATGTGCCAGGCCCGACGAGTGTCATAGTGTCGTAGGTGAAGAAGCCGGGCCGCGCCCAGGTCGCGGCAGGGACGCGCGGGCCGACGCCGAGCCCGGGGTGCGGAAACACGTACGGCACGACGCGGTCCTGGCCGGGGTCGTCGGGAAGTCCCGCGCGCACCCAGTCGTCCCATGCGGACTCGAGGTAGCCAAGGAGCGCAGCGTCATGCACGGCAGAGAGCGCGTCGTCGGGGTGGGGCTCGGCGGCGACGATGCTCGCTTCCGCCTCCGCGAGTGCGGCGAGGATCGCGTCTGCGCGCGCCGGCGTCTCGGTTCCCGGGGTCCGGACGCCGACCCAGAGCTCGCCGCCGGGCTCATGCAGCCGGCACCGCTCGTCCCAGACCACCGGCATCCGGAGCATCGTCCGCCGACCCTATAGCCCGGTACGGTCTGCCCCGTGAGGCTGCGCGAGCACGGGCTGCGGATCGGCGACCTCGACGCGGGCGCCGCGAACGCGATCGCCGACGTACCGGGCGTGACCGTCGGGCACGTCACCGTGTGGCGCGACGAGCCGGCCGTCGCTCGGACGGGCGTGACTGCGATCGTCCCGCCGGCGCTGCCGGTCGCGGCAGGCGCGGCGGTGCTGAACGGCGCGGGCGAGCTCACCGGGTACTTGGAGGTGTGCGAGTGGGGCCTGCTCGAGACGCCCGTCTACCTCACCTCGACGATGGCGGTCGGGCGGATCTTCGACGGGGCCGTCGCCACCGCCGTCGCGGCGGATCCCCGCATCGGCGTCGACGACGTCGTGATCCCGGTCGTCGGCGAGTGCGATGACAGCTGGCTGAGCGACGCGCGGGTCGTGCACGTCGAAGCCGCCGACGCCGGCCGCGCGCTCGCAGCGGCCGGCCGGGACGTCGCGGAAGGAGCGGTCGGCGCGGGAACGGGCATGGTCTGCTTCGGCTGCAAGGGCGGCATCGGGACGTCGAGCCGCGTCGTCGGCGACTGCACGCTCGGCGTGCTCGTGCTTGCGAACTTCGGCGCGGCCCGCGAGCTGCGGGTCGGCGGCGTCGAGGTCGGGCGGCGGCTCGGGCTCGCCGACGCCCGCGCGCGTCCTGCCGGAAGCTGCATCGTCGTGATCGCGACGGACGCGGCGCTCGGGCCGGCCCAGCTCGAGCGCCTGGCCCGCCGCGCCGGGCTCGGGCTCGCCCGCGTCGGCTCGACGGCGCACCACGGCAGCGGCGAGATCTTCCTCGCCTTCGCAACCGGCGGCGGCTCCGCGGTCGGCGACCGGGAGCTCGACCCGTTCTTCCAGGGGGCGATTGACGCGACCGAGGAGGCTGTGCTGAACGCGCTCTGGGCGGCGGTCGACGTGACGGGACGCGACGGCCGCGTCGTGCGCGCGCTGCCGCACGACGACGTGCTTCAGCTGCTCGGTCTCGGCCGGTAGCGCCCGCCGTACATGGGCAGGTCGAGCTCCGCGCCGTGCCGGTCGAGTTGGTGCCAGAGCCGGTTGATCCCGAAGCTGCCGCGCTCGCGGACGAGCCGTGTCGCGTCGAAGTCGAGCACGGCAGTGAGCACCTCTTCGCCCTCGCCGGCCTGGTAGCGCACGCCGCCCTCCGGGTCGACGACGACGCTGCGCCCGTTCCCGACGGGCGAGGACGCGTTGACGCTGACGACGTGGAGCTGGTTGACGATCGCGTTTGCGCGCGCGAGGACGACCTCGGCCTCCCGGTCGCTCGTCCCCGTGAGCACGACCTGGAGCACCGCCTCCGCTCCGTCCCAGGCGAGCTGGCGGAACACCTCCGGGAACGCGCCGTCGTGGCAGATCGCAAGCCCGACCCTGCCGACGCCGTCGATGTCGAACGTCACGACGCTGCGGCCCGGGCGTGACGTCTCGTAGGGCTGCCACGGGAAGCACTTGCGGTACGTCGTGACGAGCTCGCCGTCAGGTGAGAGCACGACCGCCGTGTTGTAGATGCCGTCCGGCGCCCGCTCCCAGACGCTGCCCGGCACGAGCCAGAGCCCGGTCTCGCGCGCGAGTGCACCGAGCCGCTCGGTCAGCGGGCCGGGGATCTCGACAGCGCGCTCCTCCATCGACCCCGCGCGCTCGTCGAGCATCGCCGGCAACGCCATTAGGTAGAGCTCCGGTGCGAGCACGAGCTGAGCGCCGTCGAAAAGCGCGCGCAGCGCGCGGACACGCTGCTCGAACTGCGCGAGCGTCGCGTCGGGATCGTCGGGGACACCGGCCGTCTGCAACGCTGCGACGAAGAGCGAACGCTCGGCCATGGTGGAATCGTAAGTGAAACCGCCATGCGACTCACCGTCGCCCTCAATGCGCGCGGCAGAAGGCGTCGCGTGCGCGCCCCGCGGCCGAGAAGGGCACGCGCGACGTCGCGGCGGCGATCACGACCGCCCGCGCGACCGCGTTGCGCTCGATCGAGCGGGCGACGGCCGCGCGTCTCGCCGGCGTCGCCGCGTCCA
>JBGPLW010000081.1:0-9634 GCA_041486645.1 Gaiellaceae bacterium
CACCTGCAGGATCGACGCGAACCAGGCCGGCAACGGGAGCTATCAGGCGGCGCCGCAGGTGCAGCAGTCGTTCGCGGTCGGCCTCGCGAGCCAGACGATCAGCTTCACCTCGAGCCCGCCCGGCGGCGCGACCGTCGGCGGGGCGACTTACACGGTCTCGGCGACCGCCAGTTCGGGTCTCGCGGTGGCCTTCACGATCGCTCCCGCCAGCGCGGGCGTCTGCAGCCTCTCCGGCTCGACGGTCTCGTTCATCGGCGCGGGCACCTGCACGATCCGCGCGAACCAGGCCGGCAATGGCAGCTACCAGGCGGCGCCGCAGGTGCAGCAGGCGTTCACCGTCACCAACCCCGCGCCGTCGCAGAGCGTCCAGACGATCCAGTTCACCTCGACCGCACCGGCCGGAGCCGTCGTCGGCGGGCCGGCGTACACCGTGACGGCGACGGCGAGCTCCGGCCTGGTGGTCACGTTCACGCTCGCGGCTTCGAGCGCCGGTGTCTGCACCCTCTCTGGCAGCACGGTCTCTCTCGTCGGCGCCGGCACCTGCACGATCAACGCAAACCAGGCCGGCAGCGCGAATTACCTGGCCGCGCCGCAGGTGCAACAGTCGTTCACCATCAGCCTCCGTTCGCAGACGATCGCGTTCACGTCGACCCCGCCCGGCAGCGCCGTCGTCGGCGGCGCCACGTACACGGTGGCGGCAACGGCCTCGTCGGGCCTCCCGGTGACGTTCGGCGTGGCCGCGGGCAGCGCCGGCGTGTGCGCCATCTCGGGCGCAGCCGTCTCGATGATCGGTGCCGGGACGTGCGTGATCACGGCGAATCAGGCGGGCAACGGGACCTATCAGGCGGCAGCGCAGGTGCAGCAGTCGTTCACGGTCGGCAAGGGCTCACAGACGATCACCTTCACCTCGACGCCGCCGACAGCGGACAAGAACGATCCGCCCTACACGGTCGCGGCCACGGCCAGCTCGGGACTCGCCGTGATCTTCACGACCGATCCGTCGAGCGCGGGCGTCTGTTCGGTCTCGGGCTCGACGGTGTCGTTCCTGGGCAACCGCGGAACCTGCATCATCTACGCGAACCAGCCGGGCGACGCGAACTGGCTGCCGGCGCCGCAGGTCCAGCAGGTCTTCCAGGTCAAGAACCACACGCCCGGCTAGCGGGCGTCCCCCGCACGGGGGACACCCGGGCCACCGGTGACGCCGATGGAAGACTCACCCTTTCGGAACGAATGGGCATGCCATGACGACGACTCTGCGGTCACACAAGGTTGAGGCGGACACGCTGCCGGTCACCCGGTACGCCGTCATGCTCTTCTTGCTCACCGCCGCGCTCACTACCGCGGTTGCGATGACGCTCGTCCGCAACGCTCATCGCAGCCAGTGGGAGCAGAACTCGACCGCGCTCGCCGGCGGTGCGCGCGTCAGCGCGTCGAGCTTCGGCATCCTGCGCTCGACTCTACGCGTCCAGGCGAGCCAGCTCGCGACCTCGCTCGAGTTGCAGCGCGCGGTCGTGACGCACAACGACGCCGAGCTACAGCGCATCGCCGCGACGCGTCACGCGCGGATCGCGCTCCCCGGACATTTCGTGGGCCTGCTCGTGCCGCGCCCGCGCATCGCAACGACCGCGACGATCAGGGACGGCACTCATGTTCTGGCGACGATCACTGTCGCGCTGCCGCTCGGCAAGGACGTGCTGACGCTCCTCCGTGAGGCGACAACGTTGCCGACGCACGGATCGCTGATGCTCTTGCACAACGGTCGGATCGTCGCGGGCGGGCCGATCGGAGCCCGACCGCAGATCAAGTCGGGCCGGACGGTTCTCGCCGGCGTTGCATTTGCGGCGCAGACGTCGCCACTCGCGTTGCCGCACGCCGCCGTGATCGCCGTCGAGCCGGTCTCGGCGATCGATGCGCTCTCAGAACGGTATCGGCGGCTCGTCTACCTTGCGGCCGCGGTGACGCTCGCGCTCGCGGGTGGGCTAGCGACGCGGCTCGCGCGGCCGATCGCGCAGGTCGTCGGCGAAGTCGCGCACCTCAGCAAGCAGGTGCAGACGGACGCACTGACAGGGCTCGCGAACCGTCTCGGCCTGAGCGAACGCCTCGAGAGCGAGCTCGCGCGCGCGCTCGAGAACGGCACGAGCGTCGCGCTCGTGATCGCCGACATCGACGACTTCAAGCTGATCAACGACAACTACGGCCATCAGAGCGGCGACAACATTCTCCGTGCGGCGGGAGCTGCGCTCACGGGCTCGGTTCGCGAGCTCGATCTCGTCGCGCGCTACGGCGGCGAGGAGTTCGCGGTCGTTCTCCCCGGCGCGAGACTTGCCGATGCGCGCCGCTCAGCGGAGCGGATGCGGCTGGCCGTCAAGGCGATCGAGAGCCCGACCCCGGCGGGCGAGACCGCCCACGTGACGATGAGCTTCGGCGTCGCAGAGTTCCCCATGTACTCGAGCCTCGACGCGCTCGTCGCCGCAGCCGACGCGGCGCTCTACCAGGCCAAGCGCAGCGGCAAGAACCAGGTTGCAACCGCGGCCGTGCACGCGCAGCCCGGCGAGTCGGCCCCCGGCGACGTGCCGGTCGAGGTCGCTTCGGTCGCCTGACGCCCTCGCGTCACCACCTCGCAACCGTTGACACGAGGCGGTTGCAGCGGGAGACTTACGGGGCCGTTTGTTGTCAGCTCCCGGAGGGAGGAACGCCTATTCGCTGACGCCACGCGACGCGATGCGGCCTCCGCGGCGCAGGACCCGGTCCGACCGGGAGCTTTTTCCTGCCAACCGAACGCCACCGCAAGGGGGCATCACCGTGATTCGAAACGTCACACTTCCCGGGAGGCTCGGGCTGAGCGCGGTCCTCGCCCTGGCCTTCCTGCTGGTCGCGCTGCCGTCGTTCGCCGGCTCGAGCAGCACGACGCTGCCGAACGGCGCCCAGCTCACCGTCTCCATCTCGAGCCCTGCCGACGGCACGCAGTTTCTCGCCGACGGCGCGCCGGTGCCCGTGCCGGTGACCGGCACGGCAAGCGTCGGCGTCGGACCGCCGCAGGCGACGATCGTGTATGTCTTCGACGCCTCGGGAAGCACCGCGTCGAGCGGCGGAGCCTGCGGATCCGTGCTCACGTGCGAGCAGTCGTTCTTCACCGGCCTCAACACGGCCGCCGGAGCGAGCGGCGCGGTCAATCACATCGGCCTCGTCGTCTTCGGCAACGACGCCATGAAGGCGGACATGACGCCTGCCGCGGGTGACGACCAGCTCGGTGCGTCCGCCGACGGCAACACCGTCGTCAACTCCATCTCGCTCATCAACAGCAACTTCAACTACCAGGTCGGGCAGTACACGCTGAAAAGCGGCGACGCGGACGGCACGAACTACGCCGCCGCCCTCCAGCAGGCACTGGCCGAGCTGAGCGCGAGCACCGACACGAAGAAGTTCCTCGTCTTCGCGTCCGACGGGCTGAGCAACGCCGGCACGCTCGCGGCCTTCAACACTGCGCTCACGGCGATCGCGGGAACTGGCACGGTCGCCAACTCAGTCGCCGTCGGCGCGAGCAGCGCCTGCACCGGCGGGACGACGGGGAACCTCGCAGACATAACCGTGAACGGCGGTCAATGCTTCGCGGTTCCGGACCCGAATGACCTGCCGGCCATCATCCCGAACCTGATCGGCTCGACGCTCACGACCTTGACGATGAGCGTCGACGGTGGCCCGCAGACCCCGGTCACGACGACACCCGCGCTACCGCAGCCGGGGCCGGCGTCCGTGACCTACTCGACGATGACAGCCGGCCTCAATCCCGGTAGCCACGTCATCTGTGTCACGGCGAATGCGACGGACGTCACCGGCGGGAGCGCCAGCACGACTACGTGCGTAACCGTGAAGGTGTACGACCTCCTGCTGACACCGGCGACAGCCACGAACGACCTCAGCACCGACAACACGCACACCGTCACCGCGACGCTCCTCGGGCCTCCGGGCTTTGTCGGCGGGTTCCTCGTGACATTCACCGTCGGCGGGCACAACGCGGGGACCCTCGGTACCTGCGCTCCGGTCAGCTGTATGACCGACACAAGCGGGCATGTGACGTTCACGTACTCGGTGCCCGTGTCGCCGAGCAGCGTGGGAACCGACACGATCACCGCCAGTGTCACGCTCGCCAACCCGACGGGTGCGACCGACACCGAGGTCGTGACGAAGCAGTGGGGCGACGCGACGCCGCCCGTGGCGGCATGCACGCCGACGACGAATCCGTCGGGCGGCAACATCCCGCCCGCGGGTGACAACCCGAAGAGCGGCCAGAACCCCGACGGGTTCTATCTGCTCACTGGGACAGACGCCGTTGACCCGAACCCGCAGATCACGATCGCGGACACGGGCAGCAGCTTCACGGCCGGCCCGTACGCGAGCGGCACGACGATCAAGCTCGTGCAGGCGCCGGGTGCGACGCCGAATGTGAAGCCGGGCGCCGGCGTGATCGACTGGAAGATCACGCTGAACGGCGATGCGGCTGTCACGGTCACAGACGCATCGGGCAACAGCACGACCGTCCTCTGCAAGGTTCCGCCGCCGCCGAAGTAAGCGGAGGCAGAGCCGGATGAACGGAGAGGAGGCCCGCGTCGAGCGGGCCTCCTCTCCGTTCAGCGGGTGATCGTCACCGGCACGCCGGGGCCGATGCGAGCGACGAGCCAGCGCATGGCGCCGTTGTCGAGCCGGATGCAGCCGTGGGAGACCGCGGTGCCGAGGACGCCGCCGACGTTCGAGAGGCCGTGCAGCGCGATCTGGCCGGGGCCGCCGTCGAACTCCTGGAGGACTGTGGAGCGGGCGCTCAGCGCGAGCGCAAATGGGGCGCCGACGTCGGCTGGCCGCAACTGGATCGCTTCCTCGACGAAGAAGCGGCCGAGCGGAGTCGGGGTCGACGGCTTGCCCACGACCGCCTTGAACGTTCGCACGGCGCGGCCGCTGAGGTACACGGTCACCCGGCGGTCACCGGTCGTGACGACGATGCTCCACTTCGTCACTGCGCGGGCCGTTGCGCGCTTCTCGATCCAGCTGGTGTGTCCGTTCGGACGCCCGGGGAGGAGGACGCGAAGCCACCGCACCCCGTCGGCCGCAGTCTTGTGGCCGAGCACCGGCAGGGCGGTCCGTTCGGCAGTGAGCGGCCGCCGCGCGCCCACCACCTCGACCGTCGTCGAGTGCGAGTTGGGTTCTGACATCGCCGCGTGCGCGGAGCCGAGAAGCGCAAGCTCCTGGACGCGCGTCGCTGTGCTCGTTCCCGGCGAAACCGTGCCGGCGTCCGCGCAGGCAACCCCGAGCGACACGGTCATGAGCAAAGCGAGGACAAACAGCAATGCCGCCCGCCCTCGCTGTCTCAGCGCTGTCATGCCGATCGGGGTCTTGCTAGCCGGTCAGCCCGACATGGCGGAGGGCCGGCTTCGCGAGGCTGTGCGCCGCTCCGGCGACCGGCTTCTTCGTCGGCTTCTTCGCCGGGGTCGGCGTCGTCTTGGTCGGCGTCGTGGTGGTGGTTGCCGTTGTCGTTGCTGCCGTGGTCGTGGCAGTCGTGGCGGTTGTCGCCGTCGTCGCGGTTGTCGCGGCCGGTGCGGCACACGATGGCCTCGTGACCGTGTTCGTGTCGAGCGTCACGGCGCCGTTGCGCGCGAGCACGCGTCCTTCGACGGTCGCGCCGGTCGTGAGCGTGATCGAGGTCAGGGCGATGATCGTTCCGCGGAAGGTGGAGCCGGTTCCGAGGGTCGCTGAGCTGCCGACCTGCCAGAAGACGTTGCAGGCCTGGGCGCCGTTCGTCAGGTTGACGCTGCTGGCCGACGCCGTGGTGAGCGTGGAGCCGGCCTGGAAGACGAAGACGGCGTTCGGGTTACCGCCGGCGTTGAGCGTGAGCGCTCCGGTGAGCCCGATCGAGGATGCGGAGTTGTAGACGCCGGGCGTCAGCGTCTGTCCGCCGAGGTCGGCGACGATCGGTGACGTCGGTCCCTGTCCTGCGGCGTTGTTGTACGCCGTGATGAGGTCGGTCTTCGCCTGCTGCGTGACGGAGTCGCCGTTGTGGTTGGTTCCCGTCACGGTCAGTGACGCCGAACCGGTGATCGTCGTCGTGGGGAAGGTGCCGAGATCGCCGTTGAGCGTAGTCGGTCCGGTGTTCGTGATCCCGGCGCCGGCCAGAACAGCGAAGCTGTCGGCGGTGCCGAGCGGAACGGATGTCGACGCCGCCTGGGCGCCGCCGACGAGGGCTACGAGTAGCCCTACTGCGAAGAGTGCGGCCAGGGTCGCAACCGAGGCGACGCGGACGCGCGTGCGTCTCGCGCTGGGCAGATACGTAGAAAGCATTATGTGGATCCTCTCGAGTTGGGCGAGCGTAGGGTGCCGACCGGAGAATCAGTCAGCCTGCTCCGACCTGCTCTGCTGAGGGCGGATCCTTCACAGCGTCGAATCGCTGAGGCGCCGTACGCCGTCAATTGTAGCTGGCTTTGCTTCGCCCCGAGGGATTTCGCGGATCAGGCCGGGGTTGTCGGCTCCGGGGCCGGCATGAGCAGCTGGTGGCTGTCGACGATCGCCGCCGCCACATCTGCGAGCTTGTTGCCGTTGTGCTGGGAGTGCTCGCGCAGGAGGTCGAACGCCTTGTCCGCGTTGATCCCGTGGCGCGCCATCAGGATTCCCTTCGCCTGCTCGATCACCGCGCGGCGAGCGAATGCGCCCTTCAAGTTGTGGTACTCGGTGAAGCGCTGGAGGGTGATGTCGAGCGTACTCTGGAGCTCCTCCGGTGTCGTGTCGACGATGTAGGCGAAGACGCCGCGCTTGGCCGCTTCGTGCACGTAGATCGGGTCTTTCGCCGACAGCAGGGCGATCACCGGGCAGAAAGCCTCGCGAACGATCTCCGAGATCAGGTCGAGCGCATGGTCGGAGGAGACCCCGAGCCCGACGAGCGCCACGTCGGGCTGCTCCCGCGCGGTGACGGCAGCGACCTCTCGGACGTCGATCTCGCGGGCGATCACCTCGTGGCCGAGCCCCGCGACGACCTGCGCGAGCAGCTCGAGCCGGTCGCGCCGCTCGTTGGCGATCAGGATGCGTAGTTGCCCGCCTTCGTTCTCGAGCATCGTCATGAACCCCTGTTCACGCTCGTCGGATGGTGGGAGGGACGCGCTGCCAACTGGCACGATTCTAGCGCCGCGAGCGCACTCGCAGAAGGCGCGAAGCTTGTATTTCACGGTTCCCGGCGCTATCTTCGTGGAGCCGCGCTGTAGACGAACGGCGTAGTGACGCATCTCGCAGGGGCAGAGACCTCGGCCCTGCAGACGATCCGCCTCAGCAAACAGGCAGGAGTAGTTGGCCGACCGCAACAGCCGGTCGGCGAGCAGGCCCTTGTTTGCCCGGGAGAGGATCGAAGATGGAGACCAGCATCTCGGCACCAAACGGCAGCGCCGCACGGGTGCTGATCGTCGACGACGACCCGGCGATGCGGCTGCTCTGTGCGATCAACCTCGAGCTCGAGGGGCTCGTCGTGCTCGAAGCGTCGGACGGCCACACTGCGCTCGCTCGGGCCCGGTCCGAGAGGCCCGACCTCGTCCTCACCGACGTCAGCATGCCGCGCCTCGACGGCTTCGCGCTCGCCGAGGCGCTCCGCCGCGACCGGCGAACGCG
Source organism: Gaiellaceae bacterium (assembly GCA_041486645.1). Taxonomy (GTDB): domain Bacteria; phylum Actinomycetota; class Thermoleophilia; order Gaiellales; family Gaiellaceae; genus Palsa-739. The sequence goes on from JBGPLW010000081.1 coordinate 7,639, forward strand.
CCGGATACCGCTCGTCTTCCTCAGCGCCGAGATCAACCCAGCCAACGAGGCACGCGCCGAGAAGCTCGGCGCACTCGCCTACCTTACGAAGCCCATCGACCCGCTCGCGCTCGCCTCGCGCATCGGAGAGGCGCTCGCGCTGGCAGGCAAGCACCAGAGGCGCGAGCTCCCGACCTTGGGGCCCGAACCGCTGCCCGCTACCTGAACGCGGGTCAGCCCATCTCGAGCTCGGCCTTGAGGCCTGCCCGGCCCAAGCCGCGCAGATGGCGAAAGTGTGAGCGGAGCGCCAGCCGCAGCGACGGCTGCACCGTGTAGCGCACGCCGTAACGCAGGCAGTTGCGCTGCACGATCGGCGCGATCGCCGGGTAGAGCGTGTGCGGAAGCCGCGGGAAGAGATGGTGCTCGATCTGATAGTTGAGCCCGCCGAGCATCCACGTGAGGACCGTGTTCCGGGGGCAGAAGTCGACGGTCGTCTCGACCTCGTGCACGGCCCAAACGCGCTTGCTCGCTATCAAGTCGCTCGCCGAGGCGAAGCCTGCTTCCTCGACGCAGTGCGCGAGCTGAAACGTCGTCGCCATCACGACGCTCGTCACCATGCTGAGCCCGACGTACGCGATCACGACCCCCCACCACGGATACACGAGCATGGGCGTGACGATGGCCCAGCCGATGAAGAGCGCCTTGCCGCCGAAGAGGCCGACTCGTGTCCAACCCGACGGGAACCGAAGGGCGCTCGTTCCGACGTGGCCACGCCGGAAGCTCCTGAGGTCGCCGACCGTCTGCCAGGCGATCCCCATCAGTGAGTACAACGGCCACACGTAGTAGTGCTGAAACCGGTACCAGGGGCGTGCCGGCTGCATCGGCGCGAAGCGCGCAAGCGGCGACTTCGCGATGTCGTCGTCGTAGCCGTCGACGTTCGTGTAGGTGTGATGCGCGACGTTGTGCTTGACGCGCCACGCGTAGCTGCTGAAGCCCAGGAGCAGATCCGACGTCCAACCGACGAGGTGGTTGTAGCGGCGGCTCTTGAAATAGGAGCCGTGATTCGCATCGTGCTGAATGCAGAAGGCGACGAGTGTCCCGCCGACGGCAAGGCCGCCGAGACACAACATCACGACCAGCAGGTTCGGTCGTGCAAAGACGAGCACGAACCAGGAGAGAGCGATCAGCCCAACGGCGATCGGCGCTTTCGAGTACAGCCCCAGCGCTCCGCGCAAACGGGTGTGCCCGACCGACAGATACTGCTCGACCTCCGCGCGCGTGTCGCGAAGGAAGGCGCCTCCTGTCTCGAACGTGACCTTCGGCGCTGTGGATGCTTCGCTCATGTCTGCTCCCAGGGTCGACGGCTATCTGTGCCAGCCCGCGACCCTGTGGGGAGGACATGTCGGCGGCTCGAGGTTTACGAAACCGCCTGCGTAAAGGCTAGCAGCCGGATTTCGCGATCCGTCACAGCGGCGCAAAACGCGCCTGGAAGAAGCGCAGGTAGCGCGGCTCGTAGGTCAACTCCAGACCGCGCGCTTTCTCCCTCGCCGCGTATACCGTCTCGACCGACTCGGCGACGACGTCCATGTGCGCCTGCGTGTAGACCCGCCGCGGGATCGTCAGACGCGTCAGCTCGAGCTTCGGGTACTGGTGGCCGCCCGTCTTCGGGTCGCGCCCGGCCGAGACGACACCGCGCTCCATCGAACGGATCCCGGAGTCGAGGTAGAGCTCGGCCGCGAGCGTCTGCGCCGGAAAGGCGTCCTGCGGCAGGTGCGGGTAGAAGCGCCGCGCGTCGAGAAAGATCGCGTGCCCGCCGACCGGTCGCACGAACGGTACGTGCGCCGCCTCGAGCAGCTCGCCGAGGTAGTACACCTGTCCGATCCGCGAGCGCACGTGGTCGTCCTGGACGGACTCCTCGATGCCGATCGCCATCGCCTCCATGTCGCGCCCGGCGAGGCCGCCGTACGTGTGCAGGCCCTCGAAGACGACGACAAGGTTGCGCGCCTCCTCGAACAGG
>JBGPLW010000082.1:0-9633 GCA_041486645.1 Gaiellaceae bacterium
CTCACCGCCCGACCTTTCGCGCACGGGCGAGGAGCGTGGCGCGCGTGTTCAGCGACGGATCATCGACGACGTCGTGCAGGAGGTCGCGCAGCACGCGCCCGAGCCTCGGGCCCGGACGGAGGCCGAGCTCGATCAGGTCGCTCCCGTCGATCGCGAGATCCGAGAGCCGGTGCGGCTGCCGCCGCTCGGCTTCGAGCATGGTGCGGAAGCGCGCGAGCTTCTCGAGATCCTCGACCGGCCCCAGGCCGTCCGGGCCCGGCTTGCCGCGATAGTCGGCGTCCTTGTGATCGACGAGCTGGAGTGCCAGCTCGTCGCCGTGCTTGGCGAGGAAGCGTCGGGCGCGCACCGCATCGCCTTTCCCGATCTGGAACATGTGGTAGCGCACGATCCGCACAACGCGGTCGCGCAGCGTGTTCGGATAGCGCAGCCGCAGCAGCGCCTCGCGCGCGAGGTCACAGCCGATCTGCTCGTGGCTTCGCTCGGCGAATCCCGGCTTCGCGTAGTAGTGCAGCCGTCCGTCCGTCCCGCGCCAGGCGCCGTGCGGCTTGCCGAGATCGTGGAACACGGCCGCGAGGCGCACCGGCAGCGCATACCGCATCTCGGCCGCCGCCTGGACGACCGCAAAGGTGTGCTCGTCGACGGTGAGCGGGTGAAAGCGGCTCCCCTGGTCAAAGCCGATCGCCCGCTCGAATTCGGGCAGCAGCTCGACGAGGACACCGGTGTCGCGGGCGAGGCGCAGGGCCTTCGCAGGGTGCGTGCCCAGCAGCAGCTTCGACAGCTCGCCCAGCCCGTCCGCCGTGAGCCCGCCGCCGATCCGCTCTCCGGAGACGAGCTTCACCGACGCCGCCTCGTCGTGCATCTGCCGAAGCGTCGGTTCATCCGGATCGAAGTCGAGCTGCGACACGAAACGCAGCGCTCGCACGAGCCGCAGTGGGTCTTCGGTGAAGCTCGTCGGCGACACGGTACGCAGCACTCGCCGCTCGAGATCGTTCTTGCCGTCCAGCGGATCAACGAGCTTGCCCGTCGCGAGGTGACGTGCCATCGCGTTCACGGTGAAGTCGCGCCGGCGCATGTCGTCCTCGATCGAGAGCGACGCGTCGGCGACGATCTCGAAGTCGTGTCTGCCGGGGCCGGTGCTCACCTCCTTGCGCGGCGGCGCGAACTCGATCCCCGCGGGTGCAAGCTTGCGCACCTCCTTGTCGCGCGGGTGCAGACGCACGCCGACGAGCCGCCCCGCGACGATCAGGTCTTCGACGCGGCCGTGCGGCTCGAGTGCCCGCTTCAGCCCGTCGGTGTCGACGCCCGGGACGAGGAAGTCCGCATCCTTCGACTCGAGGCCGAGCAGCTCGTCGCGGACAGCTCCGCCGACGAGGTACGCGTCGAGACCTAACGACCGGACGTAGTTCTCGAGCGCTTCACGCGAGGGCGATCGCCTCGATCTCGACGAGCGCTCCCGACGGGAGCTTCGCCACCTCGACCGTCGCGCGTGCGGGAGGCAATTCGCCGACGTGCTGCGCGTAGACCGAGTTCATCCCCTGGAAGTCGTCGAGGTTCTGGAGGAACACCGTCGTCTTCACGAGCCGGTCGAGCCCCGTGCCGGCCTCCTCGAGGATCGCGCGCAGGTTCGCGAACACCTGCTCGGTCTGCTCCTCGATCGAGCCTCCCGAGATCTCCTTGTCGCCGGGCTTCAACCCGAGCTGCCCCGAGACGAACACGAAGCCGTTCGCTGCGATCGCCTGCGAGTACGGCGCGCCCTGGAACGGCGCGGGCGCAGCCTCGGTGCGCACGACGGTCTTATCGGCCACTCTCTCCTCCTTCGTTCGAGCAGGCTTGCGCGAGGGCGACGCCCAGCGCCTTGAAGATCGCTTCGAGCACGTGCTGCGAGTCGGTTCCGTTCAGCAGGCGTACGTGCAGGGTCACGCCCGCTCCTTCGGCGAAGCGCTCGAGGAAGCGGCGTGCGACGTCGGTGCCGAGCCCGCCGATGCGCGCCTCGGTGAGGTCGACGTTCGTGACGAGGAGCGGCTCGTCGGACACCTCGAGCACGACGCTCGCGAGCGCCTCGGAAGACGTCATCGAGGCGAAGCCGTAGCGGTGAGCCCCCTCGCGGCGCAACGGCTCGGCGAGCGCACGCCCGAGCCCGCTCCCGGCCTCCGCGACCTCGAGCTCCGCGGCGCCCGGCTCGACCTCGAGCGCGAGGTCGAAGCCTGCGTAGTGCACGAGGCGTTCGAGCAGCCTGTCGAGCACCGGCAACCCGGTTGCGACGTTCGCGGAGCCGCTGCCGCGCAGCTCCACCCTCACTTCGCTGCGTCTCGCTGCCGCCATCGTTGTGAGCGGAGGCTACCGAAGATGGGCCGTTCGGCCCATGTGCTCGGCCGATGACCCACCGATACTCGCTCGCAGATGGCCTGGCTGGCAGCAATGCTCGCGGGTGTCGCGCTGCAGCCGACGATCGCCGTTATCGACACGGGCGCCGATCTCCGCGTGCCGCAGCTCGCGGCCGCGCGGCCCGCGCTCTACGATGTCCGCTCCCGAAGCCGGGACGTCCGCGACCTGAACGGGCACGGAACGCGCGTCGCGTCGGTCATCGCGCGCGAGAACGCTGGCGCGCGGCTGCTCATCATCCGCGCCGGCAGCTCGAGCGGCGCCTTCAGCGACGCGAACGAAGCCGCGGCGATCCGCTACGCGGTCGATCACGGCGCGCGCATCATCAACCTCAGCCTCGGCGGCTCCCGAACCTCCCAGCTCGAGCGCGCCGCCGTGCGTTATGCGATCGCCCGCGGTGCGCTCATCGTCGCCGCCGCGGGTGACGACTATGCAAGCCGGCCCGAGTATCCGGCGGCCCTGCTCGGCGCGAACGGGCTCGCGGTCGCCGCCGTCATGCGCGACGGCGCCCACGCCACTTTCTCCAACACGGGCCCCTGGGTGTCGGTCGCGGCTCTCGGCGAGGAAGGCACGTCGTTTGCCGTGCCGGTCGTCTCCGCAGCCGCGGCCAGGGTCTGGGCTGCGAACCCGCGGCTCACCGCCCGCCAGGTCGTTGCAGCCCTGGAGGAGACCGCGTCGGGCCGCGGCATTAGAACGAACGAGCTCGGCTTCGGCGTCGTCGACGTCGCGGCCGCCGTGGCCCTGGCGCGAACGATCCGCTAGGCGTCGACGCGCTCGATGTGCGCGCCGAGCGCGCGCAGCCGCTCGTCGATGCGCTCGTAACCCTTGTCGATCTGGTGCGCAGCGCCGATCGTCGACTGCCCCTGCGCACTGAGCGCGGCGAGGAGCATCGCCATGCCGGCGCGGATGTCGGGGCTCTCCATCCGCTGTCCGACGAGCGGAGCAGGCCCGGTGACGACGGCACGATGCGGATCGCAGAGGATGATCCGCGCGCCCATCGAGACGAGCTTGTCCGCGAAGAACAGGCGGTTCTCGAACATCTTCTCGAACATCAGCACTGTCCCGAACGCCTGCGTCGCGACGGTGACGGCGATCGACGTGAGATCGGACGGGAACGCGGGCCATGGTCCGTCCTCGATTTTCGGGACCATCCCGCCGAGGTCGTCCTCGACGATCAGCTGCTGCCGGGACGGCACGTGGACGCTGTCCTCGCCGATCTCGACGCGAATACCGAGCTTCGCGAACGCGGGAACGATCGACACGAGATCGCGCGGACGCACCCCCTCGATCGTCAGGTCGCCGCCGGTGATCGCCGCCATGCCGATGAAGCTGCCGACCTCGATGTGGTCGGGGCCGATGGTCCAGTCGCCGCCCGCAAGGCGATCGACGCCCTCGATGCGCAGCACGTTCGACTCGATTCCCTCGATGTGCGCGCCGAGGTGGACGAGGAAGCGGCAGAGGTCTTGCACGTGCGGCTCGCATGCAGCGTTGCCGAGCACGGTCTCGCCGGACGTCAGCACCGCGGCCATGATCGTGTTCTCGGTCGCCATGACGCTCGCCTCGTCGAGGAACACGTGTGCGCCGCGCAGGGCTTCGCCGTGGATGTCGTACGTGTTGCCGATGTCGATCGTCGCGCCGAGCTCGTTGAACGCATGGATGTGCGGGTCGAGCCGCCGGCGCCCGATCACGTCGCCGCCGGGCGGTGGCATCGTCGCACGGCCGAAGCGCCCGAGCAGCGGCCCGGCGAGCAGGAACGACGCCCGGATCCTGCTGCAGAGCGCGAGGTCGGGTGCAGACTTCGTGATGGAGCCTGCGTGTACGCGCGCCTCGTTCGTCCCCGTCCACGCCGCATCGGCGCCGAGGTCGGCCAGCAGCTCGAGCATCGTGTCGACATCGCGGATGCGCGGCACGTTCGAGAGCGTGACCGGCTCGTCGGTGAGCAGGCACGCGGCGAGGATCGGCAGCGCGCCGTTCTTGTTCCCCGCCGCTCGGATGCTGCCGCCCAGCGGCTGCTTTCCTTCGATGACGAACGCGTCGGCGAGTGTGGGAGTGACGGCCATAGCGGGCTATGCTAGCCGCCTCGTGGCACCGACTCGCGACCAGGCCTGGCAGACGCTCACGACGTACACGAAGAGCGAATCGCTGCTCCGTCATGCCCTCGCGGTCGAGGCTGCGACGGCCGCGTACGCACGGAAGCTCGGCGGCGACGAGGAGGAGTGGCGCATCGCGGCGCTGCTTCACGACTTCGACTACGAGATCCACCCGACGCTCGACAAGCATCCGCAGGACGGTGCGCCGATCCTCCGTGAAGAGGGCTACCCGGAGGTAATCGTCGAGACCGTCCTCTCGCACGCGGAGCATCTGTCGCTGCCGCGCGACACGCCGCTGAAGAAGGCGCTCTTCGCCTGCGACGAGCTCTCGGGCTTCGTGCATGCGTGCGCGCTCGTGCGGCCGACCGGCCTCGAGGGCCTCGAGCCGAAGTCCGTGCGCAAGAAGCTGAAACAGCCGTCCTTCGCCTCCGGTGTGCACCGCGAGGACGTCTACAAGGGCGCCGAAGAGCTCGGCGTCGAGCTCGACGACCACATTCGCACGGTCGTCGAGGCGCTCAAGCCGATCGCGCCGGAGCTCGGGCTCCCGTAGCATTAGTTCGCCGCGGCAACGCCCACGACCAGCCGCTGCAAGTCGTCCTCGTTCGTCCACCAGCCGCACGACGCGCGTACGAGGTTGCGCCCCGGTAGCTCACGCACGATCACGCCTTGCGCCTGAAGCGCGGCGACGAGCTCCGTCGGATCGGAGGGCGGCCGGAACGAGACGAGCGTCGAGTGCCCGGGCGGCGTCACGACCTCGACCTGCTCCGCGAGCAGCTCGCGGCAGCGCGCAGCCATCTCGGCCGCGCGCGAGTACCGCCACTCCGGGTGCGTGCCGAGCGCGGCGACGAGGCCGACGAGGATCGGGACGCCGATCCACCCCGCGTCGAACCGGGCGCTCGTGGTGCGCGCGACGAACGCACCGGAACGCTCGTACGACTCTTGGGAGAAGTAGGACGGCGACTTGATGCGCACGAGCTCGGGGTCGCGAACGTAGAGCGCACCCGACGGGTCCGGAGCGCACAGCCACTTCTGCGCGGACACGGTGTAGAAATCGAGCTCACCGACGTCGACCTCGATCGCGCCGGCCGATTGCGCGCCGTCGACGAGCACCGGAAGCCCACTCTCCCGCTTCACGCGATGCAGGTCGAACCGGCGGCCAGTGGTCCACAGCACGTGCGACGTCGCGAGCAACCGAGTGCGCGGCGTGATCGCCGAGAGGATCGCGTCCTCGTCCGCCTCGACGATGACGACGCGGGCGCCGGTTGCAAAGAGCGGGCCGGTGAGCCCGAAGTGCTCCTGATCGGTCGTGATCACCTCGTCCTCACCGGTCAGACCGAGGCCGGCGAGCACCGTCGCGCAGCCGCGCGTCGTCGAGTCAACGAGCGCGATGCGCTCGACGTCGACGTTCAGCACCGCGGCGAAGCCACGCCTTGCCTCCTCCCGCAGCTCGAGCATGCGTTCGAAGTACGCCTTGCTGCTCCGCCCCTCGGTGAGGTCGCGCTGCGCCTGGCCGACGAGCGCGTCGACGGTCGCACGGGCGAGCGGTCCGTTCGTGCCGGCGTTGAGGTATGCGTAGCGCTCGAGCACCGGGAACTGCGCGCGTGCCTCCTCGACGCTCATTCGACGGTGAGTTCTACCGGGGCGTGATCCGAGAGGAGACGCCCGTCGAGCCGGCGGCGGTCCGCGGGCCAGGCGGACGGCGAGGTCGACGGCAAGCCACGGACGAGGATCTGGTCGATGGCGCCGGCGAGCGGCTCCGAGAAGCCGCCGTCGCGGAGCTGCCCGTACGTGTCGCCGTCGCCCGGTAGGAGGTTCGCATCCCCCGCGAGGATCACCGCCTCCTCGTCCCGCGCCTCGGCGAAGTCGGCGACGGAGTGGAATTGCTCGTCTGCCCGAGCGCCGCCGGTGACGTGGAAGTTCACGACGGTGATGCGCCCGTCGAGCCGGAACCCATGACAGATCCGCCGCTCGCCGGAACGGCTCACGACGAGCGTGCGTTCGGCGTCGATCGCGAATCGCGGCGCGACGAGGATCGCATTCGCCTGGCCCGTGACCGCCGAGCGGAGGAAGCCGTGATGGAGGGTCGTGAGCCGGCGGCCCAGTTCGGCGCTGCCGAGCCGCGGCGCGCGCGCGACCGCGCTCACCGCCTGCATTCCGCTCCAGGGCCCGAGGTGCGCGAGCGCCCAGAGGGGAATCTCCTGGAGGCAGACGACTGCCGGCTCGTCCGCGGAGACGAGCTCGACCATCTCGCGCAGGAAGGCGTGGCGCTGCGGCGGCAGGGTGTTTCCGTGGAAGAGGTTCCAGGTGCGGACCACGAGCGGCACGCGACGTAGCCTACGGTCGGATGCGGGTCGTCTTGGCAGATCCCCCGGCGTTCACGCCGACATACGACCACGAGCTGGCGGCTGCGCTCGCGCGCGCGGGCGCCGAGGTCGAGCTTGTGACGTCGCACTTCCGCTTCGGAGAAGTCCCCGCGCCCGACGGCTACGTGCGCCGCGAGCTCTTCTACCCGCTCTCGTCGCGGCTCTTCCAGCGCTCCCGGCTCCGGCTGCCGTTGAAGATCGCGGAGCATCCCCTGGGCCTCGCGGCGCTCCGTGCGCAGCGCGGGGACGTTCTGCATCTCCAGTGGCTCGTGCCCGAGCTCGACCGTCGCATCTTTCGGCCGCACCTCCCGTCGGTGTTCACGGCGCACGACCTCCTCCCACGGCGGACGGCGAGCAAGAAGGGATTGTGGCGCGACCTTCTGCGACGGTTCGACCGCGTCGTCGTGCACAGCCAAGCCGGACGCGAGACGCTCGCGCCGCTCGGCGTCGAGGCCCGTGTCATCCCCCACCCCGTCTTCCCGAGCGACCCCGAGCGTCGCGACGACGGCCGGACGGTTCTCGCCTTCGGCGTCATCCGGCCGTACAAGGGACTCGCCGACGCGATCGAAGGTGCGCGGCGCGCGGATGCGCGGCTCGTCGTCGCGGGCGACCCGCTCGAGCCGATGGAGCCCTACCGCACGGCAGCGCGCGGTCTCGACGTCGACTGGCGGCTCGGTTACCTGCCGCAGGCGGAGGTCGACCGAGCCCTGGGCGAGGCGACGCTCGCCGTCTTCCCGTACAAGCCGGAGCTCGACCAGAGCGGCGCACTGCTGCGCGCGCTCGGCGCAGGAGTGCCTGCCGTCGCCTACGACGTCGGCGGCATCGCCGAGCCGCTCGCACGTTTTTCCGCCGGCCGCGTCGTCCCCGCCGGCGACGTCGACGCGCTCGGCGCTGCGATCCGCGAGTTGCTCGACGACCCCGTCGCGCTCGAAGCCGCGCGCGCCGGAGCGCGCCGTGCGCGCGAGGAGTTGACGTGGGACGCTTCGGCGCGCGCACATCTCTCGCTCTACGAGGAGATCGCATGATCTTCCGGCGCAGCCGGTTCAGCGACGTCGTCTCGCGGCAACTCGACGTGTTCGCCGAGGACGAGGCGCACGGCCTGCTCGAGGAGGTGCGCGACGCAAAGGGCGTCTACGACCGCGCGGAGCGGGACGAGGCGGAGGAGCGCTACGGCGACTACGTCGACGTCGTTGAGGCGGCGACCGAAGCACTCGCCGACATGCGCTGGCGCTACGCGAGCACGCTCGACGAGGCCGCGGCGGAGGAGTACGAGGCGGCGTTCAACCGCGCGGTGCGCAAGCGCTGGCCCGCGCTCGGGCTCGAGATCGACAACCGGTAGTGTCTCCGCCGGTGCTGCCGCTCGATTTCTGCCGAGCGAAAAGCGAGCGATGCAAGGACGCAGGTCGCGTTCATGGCCGTAGCCATGGGCGCGACCGAGGACGCCGCAGCGCGAAGTCTTTGCAGCCGGCAGAAACGAGCGCTCAGCGCCGGCGGGGGCACTAGTGGCACGCATCGAGGACTACGCGTTGATCGGCGACCTGCAGACCGCGGCGCTGATCGAGCGCGGCGGCTCGATCGACTGGCTCTGCGTGCCGCGGTTCGACTCCGGTGCATGCTTCGCGGCGCTACTCGGCGGGCCGGAGAACGGCCGCTGGCTGCTCGCGCCCTCGAGCGAGGCGACGTCGTCGCGCCGGTATCTCCACGACACACTCGTGCTCGAGACGACGTGGGAGACGCCGGAGGGCGTCGCGCGGGTATTCGACTTCATGCCGCCCCGGGACAAGGCGCCCGATGTCGTCCGCATCGTCGAGGGCGTCCGCGGCTCCGTGCGCATGCGGTCCGAGCTCGTCATTCGCTTCGACTACGGCCACGTGCTGCCTTGGGTGCGTCACGTCGGCGACGCGCGGATCGCCGTCGCCGGGCCCGACGCGCTCTGCTTCCGCACGCCGGCCAGGACACGCGGCGAGGACATGCGAACTGTCTCCGAGATCACGGTCGAGGAGGGCGAGCGCATCCCGTTCATCCTCACCTGGTACCCGTCGCACGAGGAGCCGCCTGCGCGCATCGATGCCGAAGACGCGCTCGCCGAGACGGAGAGCTTCTGGCGCGAGTGGAACGAGCGCTGCACCCTGCGGCTGCCGCCGGAGTGGCGCGACGTTCTCCAGCGCTCGCTGACAGTGCTGAAAGCGCTGACGTACGCGCCTACGGGCGGCATCGTCGCCGCTCCGACGACCTCGCTTCCGGAGTGGATCGGCGGGGTCCGCAATTGGGACTACCGCTACTGCTGGCTCCGCGACGCGACGCTGACGTTGCTTGCCCTGTTCCATGCCGAGCATGTCGACGAGGCGCTCGACTGGCGTCGCTGGCTGCTGCGCGCGGTCGCAGGCGACCCGGCCGATCTCCAGATCATGTACGGCGTTGCGGGGGAGCGGCGACTCACGGAGTTCGAGCTCCCCTGGCTGGCGGGTTACGAGGGCTCCGCGCCGGTGCGCGTCGGCAACGCGGCGAGCGAGCAGCTTCAGGTCGACGTGTACGGCGAGGTGATGGACGCGCTCTACCAGGCCCGCTCACACGGGCTCGCGAAGGAGAAGCCCGCGTGGGAGCTCCAGCGCACGCTGCTCGACCATCTCGAGCTCACGTGGCGGGAGCCGGACGAGGGGATCTGGGAGATCCGCGGCGAGCGCCGCCACTTCGTGCACTCGAAGGTGATGGCGTGGGTCGCGTTCGACCGCGCGGTCAGGTCGGTCGAGGAGCAGGAGCTCGACGGCCCGATCGAGCGGTGGCGTGAGCTTCGCGAC
>JBGPLW010000083.1:0-9627 GCA_041486645.1 Gaiellaceae bacterium
GACGCCCAGAAGGCCCTCCAGGCCAAGGGCAACATCCCGAACGCGACGAACCTGCTCGGCAACAGCGTCAACGAGCGGGCGGCGGCTCGCAGCTGGTTCGTGCCGGCCGCGAAGCACTGGGTCGACGTCGAGAACGGGAATATCCTCCGCAACATGCTCGCGCAGATCCTCAAGGGGAAGCTGACGGTCCAGCAGGCCGCGGCGTCCGCGAGCGACAACATCACCTCGGTGCTGAACGGGTCCTAGGGGCCCGTTGACGCACCCGGACGGAATGGCGGTCGCCGCCGAGGCTCCAAGGCCTCGGCGGCGGCGCCTGACCCGCGTCGCCGTTGCGCGGGGGTCGGTGCCGTACCTGCTGATCCTGCCGGTCGTCGGCGTCCTCGGCGCGCTGCTCGCCTACCCGATCTACCGGCTCGTCGCCCTCTCCCTCCAGAAGTACACGCTCTTCGAGCTCATTCGCCACAAAGGCGAGTGGATCGGGCTCGACAACTTCTCGAGCATCCTCCACGACCCGGTGTTCTGGCACACGCTCGTGCGGACGGTCGTCTTCACCGTCGTGAACGTCGGGCTGACGGTCGTGGGCGGGCTCGTGCTCGCGCTCCTGCTCGTGCGCGTGAGCGGCTGGGTGCGGATCCTGCTCACATCGGGGCTCGTCCTCGTGTGGGCGATGCCGCAGGTCGTCGCGGTGCAGGTCTGGTACTGGATGACGAACTACCAGAACGGTGTCGTCAATTACGTCCTCACGCAGCTGCACGTCGGCGACTACTTCCAGCACGACTGGTACGCGACGACGTTCTCCCAGTTGGGCCTCGTGACGTTGCTGATCGTGTGGGGCGCGCTGCCGTTCGTCGCGATCACGCTCTACGCGGCGCTGTCGCAGGTGCCGCGGGAGCTCGTCGAGGCGGCCGAGATCGACGGCGCCCGGCCGTGGCGCGTCTTCCTCGACGTGACGCTGCCGATCCTGATGCCGGTGCTGTTGATCCTGACGAGTCTCTCGATTCTCTGGGATTTCGGCGTGTTCACCCAGGCCTACCTGTTGATCGGCGCCTCGCACATCCATCCCGGGAACTACCTGATGTCCGTCTATCTCTTCCAGGAAGGGTTCCAGAAGGCCGACTACGGCAAGGGCTCCGCGATCTCGATCGTGATGCTCGTGATCGTCGCGATGCTCAGCTTCTTCTACGTTCGCAAGATGGTGCGGGTGGGGGAAGTCGAGTGAGCGCGCGGTCGCTGCGGCGCAACGGCTGGAACGTCGTCGGGGTGGCGCTCTTCGTCGTCATGGTCTTCCCCGTCTTCTGGATGATCTCGACGTCGTTCAAGCCGGCAGACGAGATCAACAGCCAGACGCCGACGTGGTTCTCCGGGCATCCGACGCTCCGGCATTTCGCGGACGCGATCCACAAGCCGTTCTTCTGGGACTCGGTGAAGAACAGCGTGTTCATCGTGCTGATCGCGGTCGGCATCTCGATGGTGCTCGCATTCCTCGCCGCGGTCGCGCTTGCGAAGTACCGCTTCACGGGCCGCAAGCTCTTCATCGTCCTGATGATCGGCATCCAGATGCTGCCGGGCGCCGGCCTGATCATCCCGCTCTACGTCGTGCTCGCCCGCTACCACCAGGTCGACACGCTGACCGGGGTGATCGTCGTCTACATCAGCGCGGTGCTGCCGTTCTCGGTCTGGACGCTGCGCGGCTTCATCCTCGGCATCCCGAAGGAGCTCGAGGAGGCGGCGATGGTCGACGGCAGCACGCGGCTCGGCGCCTTCGCGCGCATCCTGCTGCCGCTCGTCGCACCGGGGCTCGTCGCGACCTCGGTGTTCGCGTTCATCACGAGCTGGAACGAGTACATCTTCGCGCGCATCCTCCTGAACGACCAGTCCAAGCAGACCGTCACCGTCTGGCTCTCCTACTTCCTCGGCACGAGCCGGAACACCGACTGGGGTGCGCTGATGGCGGCATCGACGCTGACGGCGATCCCCGTCGTCCTCTTCTTCCTGATCGTGCAGCGGCGCATTGCCTTCGGGCTGACCGCCGGCGCGGTAAAGGGCTGAGTGGTATTGACCATTTGCATCAAATGCGCGAGGATCCCGAAGTGACCCTCCCACCGCGCGCGGCGAGCGCCGGCAGCTCGTACTTCGGCGTCCGAATCGTCCGGCACGTACGACGCGACATGGCCGACCTCGCCGCGCGCGGCTATTCCGGGGTGCTGCACACGTTCTCCGAGAACGACTTCGCGTACTACCGCGGAACGATGCGCGAGATCGTCGAGGCCTCGCACGACGCCGGCCTGACGGTGCAGGCGTCGCCGTGGGGGCTCGGCCGCACGTTCGGCGGCGAAGCGGAGAGCCGCTGGGTGTCGTTCTACCCGGAGGAGTGCCAGGTGCTCGACGACGGGCGGCGCGTCGCCGGCGCGTGCCTGAACAGCGCCGCATACCGCGCGTTCTGCAAGGAGTGGGCGGACTGGGTGCTCGAGTGCGGCGTCGACTCGGTCTTCTGGGACGAGCCGGCCTGGATGGTGCCCGCGCATGTCGGCATCGACGACGCCGACCGGTGGACGTGCCGGTGCGAGCGGTGCGCGGAGCGCTTCGGCGGGCCGATCCCGGCGGAGCGCACGCCCGAGGTGCAGGCGTTCCGCGAGGCGTCCGTCGTCGACTTCCTCCGCGAAGTCGTTGCGCACGTTGCAGAGGGGGGTGGGCGGAACACGATCTGCCTCCTGCCCTCGACCGAGGGGACGCACGGGATCTCCGACTGGAACCTCGTCGCCGGGCTGCCGGGGCTGACGACGTTCGCGACCGACCCGTACTGGAAGCACTGGACCGAGCCGGCCGGCCCCTTCGTGCGGCGGTTCGCGCGGCTGCTCCGCGAGACGTGCGAGCGGCACGGCGTCGCGTCACAGCTCTGGCTGCCGAGCTTCGGGCTCACGGCTGCCGAGATTCCCGAGCTCGAGGCCGCGGTCGCCGCGGCGCGCGACGAGGGCATCGACGATCTGTGGACGTGGGGGTACGAGGCGTGTGGGCACATGACGTCGCTCGCGACGCCCGATGCGGCGCAGGTCTGGGACGCGGTGAGCGTCGCGCTTACCGGGCGGCGCGAGCCTGAGGCGCGCGCGACACGGGAGCTTGTGACGCTGATCAACGTCGCCGACGCCACGGTGGCGGACGCGGTCGCCGCTGCGGGCGACGAGCTCGCGGCTGCGATCGACGCGATCGCGTCGCGGCTCGCGGCCGGTGGACGGCTCGTCTATGTGGGCGCCGGCACGTCCGGCAGGCTCGCGGCGCTCGACGCATTCGAGCTCGGCCCGACGTTCGGCTCGCCGCCCGGAGAAGTCGTCGCGATCGTCGCCGGCGACGGCGAGGACGCGGAGGACGACGTCGAACGCGGTGAAGCAGAGATCGGGACGCTTGCCGTCGGCGCGCAGGACGCGGTGGTCGCTGTCAGCGCGAGCGGGTCGACGCCGTTCACGCTCGCGGCACTGCGCGCGGCGCGCGGTGGGGGTGCGCTCTGCGTTGCGCTCGTCTGCGAGCGCGACAGTTCGCTCGGCGCGCTCGCCGAGCACGAAGTGGTTCTCGCGGTCGGGCCGGAGGTCGTCTCCGGCTCCACGCGGCTGAAGGCGGGGACCGCGCAGAAGCTCGCACTGAATGCGCTCTCGACGGTCGCGATGATGCGGCTCGGCCGCACATATGCGGGTTTGATGGTCGGCGTCGCGCCCGAGAACGCGAAACTCCGTGAGCGCGCGCGCCGCAACGTCGTGCTCGCGAGCGGCCGGCCGGATGAAGACGTCGACGCGGCGCTCGCGGCCGCCGGCGGCGATGCCCGTGTCGCGCTTGTCTCGCTCCTCGCCGGCGTCGATCCTGCGACCGCGCGCGAGCGCCTCGAGGTCGCCGGTGGCTCGGTGCGGCTCGCGCTCGGAGGCGCGTCGTGAGGCTCGACGTGCAGTCGGCGCTCGTCCGAGGCCAGCTCGTGCCGGGCGACGTCAGGGTCGAGGACGGCGTCATCGTCGAGGTCGGCCTGCCCACGACCGCGCGCGGGTCCATCGCAGTGCCGGGCTTCGTCGACCTGCAGGTGAACGGCTTTGCGGGCGTCGACTTTCTCTCGGCGTCGACGGCGGACTACGACCGGGCGGGCAGCGCGCTGCTCGAGGGCGGCGTCACCGCGTATCAGCCGACGTACATCACCGCACCCGAGACGGCGATGCTCGACGCGCTGCGCGCGATGCCGGCGAACGGGTCGTTTCCGCGTATCGTCGGCGCGCACGTCGAGGGGCCGTTCCTCTCGCCGGAGCGGCTCGGCACGCACCCACGCGAGCACCGGCGTGATCCGGACGTCGAGCTGCTCGACCGCCTCCTCGACGCGGGCCGCGTCACCGAGTTGACGCTCGCGCCGGAGTTGCCGGGCGCAGAGGTTCTCATCCAGCGGGCGCTCGAACGTGGCGCCGTCGTCTCGGCGGGGCACACGAACGCGACGGCGGCGCAGGCGCATGCGGGGTTCGACCTCGGTGTCTCGACGGTCTCGCACCTGTTCAACGCGATGCGGCCGTTTCGCTCCCGCGATCCCGGCATCGTCGGCGTCGCGCTCACGCGCCGCGACGTCTTCGTGCAGATGATCGTCGACGGGCATCACCTCGCCGACGAGACCGTGCTCCTGATCTGGGCGGCGGCCGCCGGGCGCGTCGCGCTCGTGACCGACGCGACCGCGGGCGCAGCCGGCAATCCCGGCTCGTACCAGCTCGGCGACATCGAGATCGAGATCGCCGACGGCGGTGTGCCCACGCGGGAGGACGGCGTCATGGCCGGCACCGTGCTGACGATGATCGAAGCAGTGCGGAACTTGCACGCGCTCGGGATCTCGTTCGAGGACGCGATCGGCGCAGCGTCCGCCGTCCCGGCGCGCATTCTCGGCCGCTCCGACCTCGGCGTCCTCGAGCCGGGTGGCCCCGCGGACGTCGTCGTGCTCGACGATCGACTCGAGATCGTGCGCGTGCTGTGCGGGGGTGAGGCGCGTGTCGTGGCTTGAGTCCGAGCTGCGAGAGCAGCCGGATGCCCTGGCGCACCTGCTCGAGCGGCAGGGCGAGCGCGCACGTGAGATCGCCGGCATCTTCGGCCGTGATGACGTGCGCTATGTCGTGATCGCGTCGCGCGGTAGCTCGTCCAACGCCGCGCGCTATGCGCAGTACCTGCTCGGTCGCGCGCACCGCGTTCCCGTCATGTTCGCGACGCCGTCGCTCTACACGATCTACGAGCAGCCGCCGCGGCTCGACGGCGCGGTTGTCCTCGGGATCTCGCAGTCCGGGGCGTCACCCGATGTCGCGGCGGTTCTCGCCGAGGCGCGCCGCCAGGGACGACCCACGATTGCGCTGACGAACGCGCTCGACTCGCCGCTCGTGCGCGAGGCGGACTCGGTGCTCCTGCTCGAGGCCGGCGAGGAACGGGCGGTCGCCGCGACGAAGACGTACATGAACTCGCTCGGCGCGATCGCGATGCTCTTCGCTGCGGTCGACGGGCCCGTCGCCGAGGCGGAGCTGCAGCGGATGCCGGAGCTGCTCGGGCAGCAGATCGCGCTGTCGCGTGACACCGCCCCACCGATCGCCGAGTACGCGGAGGCGATCGGCGCGACGGTCGTCGCACGCGGCGTCAACTACGGCACGGCGTTCGAGATCGCGCTGAAGATCCGCGAGCTGTCGGGCCTCGTCGTCGAGGCGTACTCGCCCGCCGATCTGATGCACGGCCCGATCGCGGCGATCCGCGAGGGCTGGCCCGTGATCGTCGTCGCACCGAGCGGCCCCGCGCGGCCGAGCGTCGAGGATCTCGTGCTGCCTCTGCGCGAACGCGGGGCGCGCATCATCGCGGTCTCGGACGTCGGCGCCGTCCTTCGCCGCGCCCAGACGAAGCTCCCGCTCGTCCCGCACGTCCCGGAATGGCTCAGCCCCCTCACCGCCGTCATCCCGGGCCAGCTGACCGCGCTCCGCCTGGCAGAACAACGGGGCCTCGACCTCGACCGCCCAGCAGGCCTCGCCAAGATCACCCTGACCCGCTGAACCCGACGGCAGGGGCCAGACCCGGGCCAGACCCCGTCTCGGGACCGCCATCGCGAGGGACGACGCCTGAGCCATGTCCAGGGGTCAGACCCGGGCCAGGCCCCGAATCGTCAGTCCTTGCGGAGGAGCACGAGGTCCTGCGTCGGGTTTCCGCGCGCGCCTTCCGGCTCGAGCTCGAGGAAGGTGAAGCCCTGCGCGAAGGTGTCGTGGAGATACACCTCCGGGTGGTAGGCGCTGCAGAGGTTCGTGCCGGGGACGTCGCTCCAGCGCACGACGAGCTCACCGCGCTCGAATTGCGCGCGCTCGTCGGCGTCGAGCCGCGGCACGTACGAGCGGCCGTGCGTCGTCACGAGCAGCAGCCCCCCGGGGCGCAGGACGCGGAGCATCTCGTCGCGCCACGCGAGCTGCAACTCGGCGGTGAGGTGGGTGAAGACGGAGAGCGCGTAGACGAAGTCGAAGCTCGCCGGATCGAAGTCGAGCGGCGGCGCCAGCATGTTTCGCTCGAAGCTTGCGAACCCGAGGTTGTCGCGGCACCAGTCGATCGCCTTCGCGTTCACGTCGCTGCCGCTCACGGCGCCCTCGAAGTCGCTCCAGTAGCGCGTCACGCGGCCGCAACCGCACCCGAAGTCGAGCACTGACTCGAGCGAGTCGAGCGGCACGTGCGCCTCGATGGCGTCATACGCCGCGCGGCCGCTGCGCAGGAACCACTCCGCATCGGCGGTGCCGGCGACGCGCACCATCAAGCGGCGCGGCGGGAGCGCCGGCCCCTCGACCGATGCCGGCCGGCTGGGGCGGAGCGAGACGACGCGCTCGTACGCGCGGAACGCGGGCCCGATCAGGCCTGCGCGGTCGAGCAGACGGAGGATTCGACGCTTCACGACGAGGTGACGCTATAGCGTCCGGTCGTGGAGCAGGCGAAGCGTGACGCGCTCGAGCGCGCGAAAAAGCGGCTCGACCGCCTCGAGCTCTACCCGCGGCCCGTGTCGCTCCGCGGCGTCCGGATCTGGGTCACCCCCTGGCTCTTCCGGCTCCCGTGGTTTCGCCGCTTCGACGGCTATGCCGCCCATTGGACGATCCTCCTGCGCTCGCGCGCCCTCCTCGCCGACGGCGACCTCGTCACCCACGAGCTCTGCCACGTCTGGCAGATGCAGGTGCACCCGTTCCGGATGCCGTTCTCCTATCTATTGGTGGGCTACGCCGACAACCCGTATGAGAGTGAGGCCGGAGAGGCCTCTCGAGCTACGCACCCGTGATCACGGGCTGCCCGATCGTCGCCGGCGCGTTCGGCGGGACCGGCGCGCCCGGCGGCAGGTTCATGATCGTCGGCAGCGGATAGATCTGCGTGTGGTCGCCCCACGCGAACTTCCCGCAGATGATCCCGCCCTCGACGGCGGTGTGGTCGCCCGCGAGACTCGCGGTCGACGTCGGCGTGCAGAGGAGGTCGCCCTGAAACTCTGAATGGTCGGTGCTGAGGTCGACGGCCGTCCCGCTGCTCTTGTTCACCACGAAGACGACCATGTCCTGACCGGGATCCCAGTCGGTCTTCGTGTTGAACTTGCACTGCTTCGTCGCCGCCGCGGGCGAGGCCGGGCAGCCTGCGCGGAGCCCTGCCGCCGAGCCGTGCCCGTTGTTGAAGCTCAGCTGCCCGTTGACGTAGATCGTCGCCTTCCCGTGGTAGAAGGCGGCGCCGTCGTTCAGGCTGACGTTGCCGTCGAAGTAGATCGTGCCGCTGATAGTCAGGAGATGCGACGAGTGGTTCCACTTCAGCGTGCCGGTCGACGTGACGCAGTTGTAGTCGGACCCGAGGGGGGTCAAGACGAACGCGGTGTTCGTCCCATTGAGGACGGCGTCGTTGTCGAACGCGTTCGTCGCGGCCGTGAGGTTCGGGCTCGGCGTCAGGACGGGGTCGCAGATGTGACCGGGGCCGGGGCTCGCATTCACGTACCAGCCCGGAAAGTCGGTGGTCGGCGGGACGGCTGTGAGCGGCGAGTCGAGCTGCGAGACGTAGTAGTGATCCCCCGTCGTGCACGAGTGCGCTGCCGGAAGTGCGCTCGTGATGCAGCCCCCGCCGATGTAGCCGCTCGTGAGCGGATTCTGGGCTGACCCGACGGTCGCATGATTGCCGGTGATCGAGAGCGTCCCGCCGACGCGAAGGTCGACCGCCTGGCCGCCGCTCGCCTTGTCCTCGGAGATCGCCGCGTGGTCGCCGCTGATGCAGAGATCGCCCGTCACATACACGGGCACGTTGATCGTCGTGTGGTCCTGGTTGAGGTCGACCTCGCAGCCCGACCCCTGCGGCGCCGTCGAGTAGAGGTAGTTCCAGATCGAGATGTTGTTCTGGACGCCGCCTCCCGTGATCGCGACCGTGGCGGTCATCGTCTCCTTCAGAGGGGCCGCGCCGGCGGAGGGGTTCGGAACGCTCCCGTAGGAGGTGATCGTCCACGTTCCGGTGCTTCCGGCCCCCTGTGTGTAGATCCCGTGGATGTACGCGGAACCCGAAGCGCTGCTGACCGTGAGATCGGTACACGGCAAGGCGCTGTTGTTCGCGTTCTGCGCGCTCGTCGCGCACCCGAGAAGCGTGGGCGCCGACGCATTGGCGGCCTGGTTCAGAATCGACGCCGCCGCACTGATGCCCGACTCGGCGAGCGACAGCGCCGTGATCCTGGAGCGATCACTGCCCGCGCTGCGCAGATTCGCGGTCGTGTAGCTGATCATCGAGACGACGAAGATCGTGAGCACGACGCTCACCCCGAGCGCGAGCACGAGGGCGATGCCGTCTTCTTGCCGCAGAAGTCTCTTCATCTCTGGTGTGGCCCGAGCGGCGGCAGGACGGGACTCTCCGACCTAGTTGTCGGCAAACAACGGCCCGAGGGGCAGGTCTCGGGCGTTCCTTCGGGGTACCTCGATCGTTTGAGTTTTCGACGCGGTCTACACTCAAGTGGTGGCGCAGGCGCCCGCACTCCCTCGAGGCTTCGAGCTCCCGCTCGAGCCGCGGCTGCCACGGATCGGCTCCGTCGATGCCGTCGCGCTCGAAGACCGCAGCGCCTCGCTCGCGAAGCGCTCGATCAAGAAGGCGTCGAAGGTCTTCGCGCTCGAGCTCGCGATCCGCTGCATGGATCTGACGACGCTCGAAGGCTCCGACACGCCGGGGAAAGTCGCCGCGCTCTGCTCCAAGGCGATCCGCCCGGATCCCTCCGACCCCAACATTCCCTCGTGCGCTGCGATCTGCGTCTACGAGAATCTCGTTCCGACCTGCGTCGAGCGGCTCCGCGGCACGGGCGTTCACATCGCCGCCGTCGCCACCGGCTTCCCGTCGGGCCAGTACCCGACCGACCTGAAGGTCGCCGACGCTGCGCGAGCCGTCGAGCTCGGGGCCGACGAGGTCGACATGGTGATCGACCGCGGCGCCTTCCTCTCTGGCCGCTACGCGAAGGTCTACGACGAGATCGTCAAGGTGAAGGAGGCCGTCGGCGAAACGCACCTGAAGGTGATCCTCGAGACCGGCGAGCTCGGCACCTACGACAACGTCCGTCGTGCGTCGCTCCTCGCGATGGCAGCCGGCGCCGACTTCATCAAGACCTCGACCGGCAAGATC
>JBGPLW010000084.1:0-9622 GCA_041486645.1 Gaiellaceae bacterium
ACGAGCTGCTTGCCGTGGCCTGCAAGCACGAGGCCCGTACCGAGCGGCTTGGTCAGGAAGAGCGCGTCACCGGCGCGCGCACCGCTCTTCGGCCAGATGCCCTGCGGATGGACCGTGCCGACGACCGCGAGCCCGTACTTCGGCTCGGCGTCGCGGATCGTGTGCCCGCCGGCGAGGATCGCGCCCGCTGCGGCCACCTGCTCCGCCGCGGCTGCGAAGACCGAGCCGAGCACCTCCGTCGGCAGCTCTTCCGGGAACGCCGCGATCGAGAGCGCGAGGAGCGGCGTGCCGCCCATCGCGAAGACGTCGTTCAACGCGTTCGTCGCGGCGATGCGGCCGAAGGTCGCGGGATCGTCGACGAGCGGGGGGAAGAAGTCGACGGTGAAGACGATCGCGCGCTCGTCGTCGAGCTTGTACACGGCCGCGTCGTCGGCGGGTGAGAGGCCGACGAGCAGGTTCTCCGCCTCGACCGGGACGAATCCCTTCAGGAGCTCCTCGAGCCGCGACGCCGAGTACTTCGAGGCGCAGCCGCCGCCGGCGGTGAGGCTCGTGAGAGAGGCGGCCATCGGCCCATGGTACGAAGACGGCGGCCGAAGCCGCCGTCTTCTAGGGGAGAGTGAGGAGCGCCAACAACAAAGACGGCACCCCTCGGAAATCTCAGTTCGCGGTTCCCCGAGTGTTGCCTTCCTGATAAACAACCCATATGGATCGCGCGGCGTTGATCACGGGCGGCTCGTCGGGCATCGGGCTCGCGATCGCGCGCATGCTCCGCGACGAAGGCTTCGGGCTGACGCTCGCGTCGCGTCGGGCGGAGAAGGTGCAGGCCGCCGCCGAGGAGCTCGGGGCAACGGCGGTCGCAGCCGACGTCGGCGACGCCGCCGACTGCGAGCGGCTCGTCGCCGAGCACCGCAAGCAGTTCGGGCGGCTCGACATCCTCGTCAACTCCGCCGGCATCGGCATCGGCGGCACGGTCGAGAACCTGCCCGCGAAGCACTTCGACCTCCAGATGGGCGTGAACGTGCGCGGGCTCTTCCTCGTCACGCAGGCCGCAATTCCGCTCCTGCGAGAGTCGAAGGGCTGGATCGTGAACCTCGCCTCGATCGCGGGCACGATGCCGACGCCGGGGCTCGCGACCTACGGCGCGACCAAGGCGGCGGTGATCTCGCTCACGCGCTCGCTCAACGAGGAGCTCGACGCCGATGGCGTGCGCGCCGTCGCGATCTGCCCCGGCTTCGTCGCAACGCCGATGGCCGAGTGGTCGGGCTTGAAGAACGAGGAGATGATCCAGCCGGAGGACTGCGCGGAAGTCGTGCGCATGCTGCTCCGCCTGTCGCCGCGTGCGCGGGTGCCGCAGGTCGTGATCGAGCGGGCCGGCTCGACGAACGGCGATGTGCCGCTCAGCGGCGCTTAGATGGTTGACCGGCAATTCAACGACGGCAATTACCGATCAACCATCTAGTGGGCACCGACGCGTTCCCGCGCGTCCCGCTCCTGTTCGGGCCGTCGCCGGTCCATCGCCTCGCCCGGTTGAGCGACCACCTCGGCGGCAAGGTGGATGTGTGGGCGAAGCGCGACGACTGCAACTCCGGGCTCGCGTACGGCGGCAACAAGACGCGAAAGCTCGAGTTCCTCGCCGCCGACGCCCTTGCGCAGGGATGCGACACGCTCGTGTCGATCGGTGGAGTCCAGTCGAACCACACGCGCCAGGTGGCCGCCGTTGCCGCGCACCTCGGGCTGAAATGCGTCCTCGTGCAGGAGCACTGGGTCGACTGGGACGATCCTGGTTACGAGCGGGTCGGCAACATCCTGCTCTCCCGAATCTTGGGCGCCGACGTCCGGCTGTCGGACGCGGGCTTCGACATCGCGTTCCGACCGAGTTGGGAGGAGGCGCTCGACTCCGTGCGCGCTGCTGGCGGGAAGCCGTACCCGATCCCCGCAGGCGCCTCCGACCACCCGCTCGGCGGCCTCGGCTTCGCCCGCTGGGCCGACGAGGTGGGCGAGCAAGAGCGCGACCTTGGGATCTTCTTCGACACGGTCGTCGTCTGCTCGGTGACGGGATCCACGCAGGCCGGGATGATCGCCGGCTTCGCCGCGCAGGACCGGCCGCGTACCGTGCTGGGAATCGACGGCTCCGCGACGGTGGAGCAGACCCGCGACCAGGTAGCCCGCATCGCCCGCATGACGGCGGAGGCGATCGGGCTCGGGCGTGAGCTCGACGACACCGAGATCGTGCTGCTCGACGAGTGGCATGCCGGCACGTATGGGATTCCGGACGACACGACGATCGCCGCGATCCGGCTCTGCGCCCGCCTCGAGGGCGTGCTCACCGATCCGGTCTACGAAGGCAAGTCAATGGCTGCGCTCATCGAGCTCGTGCAGACAGGGCGGATCGAGCCGGGGTCGTGCGTGCTCTACGCCCACCTCGGCGGCCAGCCCGCGCTGAACGCATACGCGGGCGCGTTCGACTGACGAGCGCCACGCAAAAGAACAAGAGCGCGCGGCAACGCGCTCTTCGTGCTCATGCCGCAAATCCATGACCCCGTTCAGCCGCTGTGAGAACCTCAGAGAGGCAGCTCTCGTTCGTGCGGGTCGAGGTGATCGATCCGCCGCCGCCGCCACGCGGCGGCGGAATCGGCCCTCAGACCGACCCGCCGTCTACCAGAAGCCGCCGTCGTTGAAGCCGATCGGCTTGAGCACCCAGCCGAAGTAGGCCGAGAAGCTCACCGCGAGAATCAGGAGGGAGATAAGGCGCGCTTTGGTCACGTTTGACACCTCCTCTCTGACCGTTAGAACCGGACGTCCTGGAGCGCCTCTGCCGCAGTGCGGTAGAGGTGGGCTGCAAGCCTGTCGTCGCCACGGCGCGTCGCGAGATCGCCACGAGCGACCCATGCGGCGGCGCGATGCCCGGCGGAGCCGAGCTGACCGAGGCTGGCCTCGGCCGAGGCGAACGCTGCCTCCGCCTCGTCGAGGCGGTCCTGCTCGAGCAGTGCGCGCCCGAGGACGAGCTGCACGTTGCCGACTTCGTCGAGATAGTCCTCGTTGCCGGCCGACTCGAGGAGCTGCAGCGCGTGGCGCGCCTGCTCCTCCGCCTGCTCGATGTTGCCGGTGCGAAGGTGGATCTGCGCAAGCGACGAAACGGCCTGCGCCGCGTCGGCGTCACGGCCGGTCTCGAGCGCGATGCCGAAGGCCTCTTTCAGCAAGCCGATCGCCTCGTCGGTCTTGCCGAGGAGGAAGTTCAGGCCGCCGAGGTTGTTCGTGAGCTGTCCGACGTACACACGGTCGGCGAGCTCCTCGTACGCCGCGCGCGCCTTCTCGGCGTAGCTCCGCGCGAGCACCCAGTGCCCCTCGCGGTCGGCGACGAGCGACGCCTGGAAGTACGCAGCGCCGATCGTCCGCGGGTCGTTCGCGTCCTCCGCGAGCTGAAGCGCGCGCTCGATGTCCTCGCGCGCAGCTTCGTAGTCGCGCTGGCGGCGCCAGCAGCGGGAGCGCCAGGAAAGGATGTTCGAGCGAAGCTGGTCGGACGGGAGGCCAGAGCGCTCCGCGAGGGCGAGCGCCTCGTTCAGGAGGCCGAGCGACGTCTGGATGCTGTTCAGCTGGTAGCGGCAGATGCCGAGGGCGGTGTAGACCTCCGCGCGCTCGAGATCGGAGAACGACCCGTTCTCGACGATGCCGCGAGCCTCGTTCAGGAGCTCGAGCCCTGCGCGCAGCGCGCCGAGGCGCATCTGCGTGCGGCCGGCGCCGAGGAGGGCGCGCACCGTGAGCTCCGGCACGCCCGTTGCGCGGGCTGCCGGAAGAAGAGTCTCGTACTCGGTCGACGCCTCGTCGTTCGACAGCGCCTCGAGGAGCGCCTCGGCCCGGGCGAGCGCGCCTTCGAGCCGCCCGCGCTCGTCGGTCGCGACGCCGTTGGCGAGAAAACCGGGATCGACGCCGAGCCGCACCGCGAGCCACTCGATGCTCTCGCGCGTCGGCTTCGTCTTGCCGCGCTCGATCTGGGACACGTATTCCTTCGAGAAACGCTCGCCCGCCAGGTCGCTCTGGGTGAGGCCGGCCGCCACGCGAAGCTGGCGGAGGCGCTCGCCGAGCCGGAGCCCGCTGGGGGCGGCGGTGCGGCCGGGGTTGAGTGCGGTGTCCTGGGTCATCTGCGGCGTCGTTGTGAAGTGAACCTCACGCTTCACCAAAGTGCAAGCTGTCGATTCGGGCCTCCCCCAAAAGGGTCATGTTTTCGGGGATTTTCAGTGAAGTAACTGGATAAAATCCACTTGACTTGGCTACTTGACTGGAGCGGACATGGCGCTTATAGTCAGGCCACCTTGCAACTTGGCCGGACGCCAGGCTCAGGTTTGCAGGGGGCGCACCGCAAGAGCGGGTGAAGGGTAGGAAGCGCGGCTGGGCCGCAGAGCCGAGTTTTCGAAGCCCATCACAAGCTTGGTAGCGCCTCTACGAAAAAGGCCCCGGAGCCGCAGCCGGGGCCTTTCTCATTTCATGAGAAAGGCCCCGGGCTCTCTTGGCTCCGACGCTCACCGCGTCGTCGCGCGGGCGCGGCGCGTGACGCCGCCGTTGGGTGGCTACGGCGAGAGCGCGGTCTCGCCTCCGCCTGACGGGCTGGCTCGTGTCCAAGAAATGGCTCGGCGGTTCCCTCAGGCGGTCAGCCAGTCGAAGCGGGCTTTTCTGATGGCGTTCACTTCGTCCTCTTGCAGGAGCCCAATCCGGCGGCCGACCATGCCGAGGACGCCGCCGGCGAGGAACGTCCAGGCCTCCGCGTCGGCGTTCCGGTCCGGGTTCAGGACGCCCTCGTCCTGGCCGCGGCGGATGACGCCCGCGACGAAGTCGTGCACCTCGCGCATGTGCCGGCGGAGCTGCTTGCGAAGCTCGGGATCCTCGTTCGCCTCGCTCAGCGCCTGCACCCACAGCTCGGCCATCTGGAACTTGCAGTCGCGCACCGTGACGTGGCCGCGGCCCATCGCCTCGAACGCCTCGCGGACGTTCGCGGTCGAGGTGAGCGCGAGCTGCCACGAGGCGCGGGTCTTGCCCCACACATGGTCGAGCGCGGCGAGATAGAGGTCGCGCTTCGACGCGAAGTGCCGGTAGAGGATCGGCTCCGACACGCCCGCCGCCTTCGCGATCTCGGCCGTCGTCGTGCCGCGGTAGCTGCCGTCGGAGAAGACGCGGATCGCCGTCTCGATCAGCGCGGCGCGGCGCTCGGCCGCCGGCAGGCGTGTCGGCGCCGTCGTCATGCCGCCATCTCGGCGAGGTGCGCGTGCTCAGTCGCGGGGGACGTCCGCACGAGTGCCACCGCCACGATCGCGGCCGCGAACGTGATGCAGGCGCTGACGAGGAGCGCCGAGTGCAGCCCGTCGACGTACTGCTGCTTGGCGAGCTCCGTGCCCGGGCGCGCGTGCAGGTACGCCGCGAGGATGGCACCCATGAGCGCGATGCCGATCGCGCCGCCGACCTGACGGAAGCTGTTCAGGACACCGGAGCCGACGCCGGCCTTGTCGACCGGCACGGACGCCATCGCAACCGACGTCATCGGCGACATCGTCAGCGCCATCCCGATTCCGCCGAGGATCATCGCGGGGAAGAGCGTCCAGAACGTCGAGTGCAGCCCGACGCGCTGGTAGAGCAGCAACGAGACGGAGAGGATCGTCATGCCGCCGCCCATGAGCCAGCGGCCGCCGATCTTGTCGGACGCCTTTCCGGCCACCGGTGCGATCAGGATGATCAGGATCGTCATCGGCAGGAAGATCGCGCCCGCCCTCGTCGGCGAGTAGCCGAGGATGTTCTGGACGTAGAGCGAGACGAAGAAGAAGACGCCGAACATCCCGAGCGACACGAGCATCGCGACGAGATTCGCGCCGACGAACGAGCCGATGCGGAAGAGCGAGAGGTCGAGCATCGGCAGCCGCTGCCGTGACTCGAGCATGATGAACGCCACAAGCAGCACCGCCGCCGCGGCGAGCAGGCCGAGGATCTCGGCCGACGCCCAGCCGCGCTGGTTGCCCTCGATGAGCGCGTAGCTGAGCGCGAAGAGCGCCCCGCCCGAGGTCAGGAGCCCGGGGAAGTCGACGCTCTGCTCGTGCGACCTGTCCCTCGACTCCCTGATGAAGAAATAGGAGACGACGATGCCGACTGCGCCCACCGGCACGTTGACGAAGAAGATCCAATTCCAGCCGATGTTGTCGACGATCAGGCCGCCCGCGAGCGGCCCGATCGCGAGCGCGAGCGCCGAGACGCCGGCCCAGATGCCGATCGCCTGGCCGCGCTGCCTCGGCGGGAACGTCGCCGTGATGATCGAGAGCGTCGCCGGGTTCATCAGCGCCGCGCCGATGCCCTGCACCGCGCGGGCGCCGATCAGGAAGCCGGCACTCGGCGCGAACCCGCAGGCGAGCGACGACAGCGAGAAGATGGCGAGGCCGACGATGAAGATCTTGCGCCGCCCGAAGAGGTCGGCGAGCTTGCCGCCCGTGATCAGCAACGCTGCGAAGACGAGCGCGTAGGCGGTGACGATCCATTCGAGCTGCGAGATCGAGATGTGCAGGTCCTTCTCGATCGACGGCAGCGCGACGTTCACGACGGTGTTGTCCAGCATGATCATGAAGAGGCCGAAGGCGACCGCGGCGAGCGTCCACCACTTCTTGTTCTCCTCGGCGAAGATGCGTGCTCTCATCTGTGCTCCCGGTTAGCGTCCACTAAGTTAGTAGGCGCTAAGTTAGCCGAAGTCACTAGGGTTCCGCAAGGTGTCCGAGTTCATCTGGCAGCCCTCGGCGGAGCTCGTCGAGCGCGCGAACGTGACCCGCCTCGGGCGCCGCCTCGGCGCCGGCAGCTACGCGGAGTTGCACCGGATCTCCGTCGAGGAGCCCGACCGCTTCTGGCCCGCCGTCATCGACGACCTCGGGATCGAGTTCTCGCAGCCGTGGACATCCGTCGTCGACTCGTCGCGCGGGCCCGAGTGGTCGACGTGGTTCAACGGCGCACGGGTCAACGTGGCGCGGGTGTGCCTGCACCGCTGGGCGGAGACGCGGCCGACCGACGAGGCCTTCGTCGGGCTCTACGAGGACGGCGGGCGCGAGTCGCTCTCCTACGCGGAGGCCTCGCAGCAGGTGACGCAGCTCGCCGAGGCGCTGACGGAGCTCGGCGTCCGCGAGGGAGACCGCGTCGCCATCTACATGCCGATGTCGCCGGCCGTCGCCGTCGCCGCGCACGCCTGCGCGCACATCGGCGCTGTGCACGTGCCGATCTTCTCCGGCTTCGCGGCGCCCGCGATCGCGTCGCGTCTCGAGGACTCGCAGGCCAAGGTGGCGATCTGCGCCGACTGGTCGCTTCGCCGCGGCAAGCGCATCGAGATGCGCGCGACGCTCGACGAGGCGGGCCCGTACGCGCTCGAGCACGTGATCGAGTGGAACCGCGAGGCGCGGGCGTGGCCCGAGGTCGTGACGCGGCAGCCCGGAACGCTCGCGCCGACCGAGGTCGACTCCGAGGCGCCGTACCTGCTCGCGTACACCTCGGGCACGACCGGCCGCCCGAAGGGAGCGCTGCTCGTCCAGGGAGGTTTCCTCGTCTCGATCGCGCGCGAGGCTGCGTACCAGACCGACGTGAAGCGGGGCGACCGCGTGCACTTCGCGACCGACATGGGCTGGATCATGGGGCCGTGGACGGTCGTCGGCGCGGGCGCGATGGGCGCGACGATCGTCTTCGCGGAAGGCGCACCGGACTGGCCGCACGACCGGCTATGGAAGCTGATCGAGTCCGAGCAGTTGACGATGCTCGGCCTCTCGCCGACGCTCGTGCGCGGGCTCATCCCGCACGGCGAGCCGGCGACGAACCTCACGACGCTCAGGGCGATCTGCACGACCGGGGAGCCGTGGAACCCCGACCCATACCGCTGGCTCTTCGAGCACGTCGGCGGCGGCACGAGGCCGATCGTGAACATCAGCGGCGGCACCGAGGTCGGCGCGTGCTTCCTGACGACGGTGATCACCGAGCCGATCAAGCCGGTCGCGCTCGGCTTCCCCGCACTCGGGCAGGACATGGACGTCGTCGACGTGCTCGGCGACTCCGTGCGCGGCGAGGTCGGCGAGCTCGTGTGCAGGCGTCCCTGGCCCGGGATGACCCGCGGCGTGTGGGGCGACGACGCGCGCTACATCGAGACCTACTGGCGCCGCTTCCCCGGCATCTGGACGCACGGCGACTGGGCGTCGGTCGACGAGGACGGCTACTGGTTCCTGCACGGGCGGAGCGACGACACGCTCAACATTGCGGGCAAGCGCATCGGGCCGGCCGAGCTCGAGTCGGCAGCGATCGGCAGCGGCATCGTCGCCGAGGCGGCTGCGATCGGCGTGCCGCACGCGGTCAAGGGCGAGGTCGCGTGGATCTTCTGCATCGTCAAGCCGGGCGAGAAACAGAAGGATGAGCGCGTCACCGACGCAGTGACCAGTGTGCTCGGCAAGGCGTTCAAGCCCGACCGCATCGTCTGGGTCGATGCGCTCCCGAAGACGCGCAGCGCGAAGATCGTGCGCCGGGCGGTGCGCGCGCGCGTGCTCGGAAAGGATCCGGGCGACCTGTCGTCGCTCGAGAACCCGGAGTCACTCGACGCGATCGGAGAGGCCATTGCCTGAAGCACTTGTCACCGGCGGCGGACGCGGCATCGGCGAGAACATCGCTCGCGCGCTCGCGGAGGACGGCTATCACGTCACGGTCACGGGACGGACGCGCGAGCAGGTCGAGAGCGTCGCGGCGGCAATCGGCGGCCGGGCGCTCGTCGGCGACGTGTCGAAGCGCGCCGACGTCGACCGC
The DNA here is from genome assembly GCA_041486645.1 of Gaiellaceae bacterium. Lineage (GTDB taxonomy): Bacteria > Actinomycetota > Thermoleophilia > Gaiellales > Gaiellaceae > Palsa-739. The sequence continues at coordinate 8,794 of JBGPLW010000084.1, forward strand.
TGGGCAAGCGAGGTCGCCGAGCTCGACGTGCTCGTCTGCAACGCGGGCATCAGCGGTCCCGCTGATTCGCTTGCCGACCCGGACGAGTGGTGGCGCACCTTCGAGGTGAACGTGCTCGGCGTCTACCTCTCCTGCCACGCCTTCGCGCCGCGCATGATCGAGCGCGGTGGCGGACGCATCGTCAACGTCGCGAGCGGCTCCGCGTATCTGCCCTCGTCCGGCGGCACCTCAACGGCGTACGGCCCGTCGAAGGCGGCCGTGCACCGCTTCTCCGAGCTGCTCGCAGGGCAGCTCGCGCCGCAGAACGTGTTCGTCTTCTCGATCAGCCCCGGCCTCGTGCGCACGGAGATGACGAGCCGCTTCGGGGACGATCTGCCGTGGACGCCGCCGGAGTGCGCGCCGACGCTCGTCCGCGCGCTCGTCTCCGGCGAGTTCGACGCGCTCGCGGGCCGCTATCTTCACGCGGAGCATGATCCGCCGGACGCGCTGCGGGGTCGGATCGAGCAGATCCAGGCGGAGGATCTGAACGCGATCAGGCTCCGGCGCTGAAGGCACAATGCGGGTGATGCGGCTGGCGCTCGCCCAGATCAATCCCATCGTCGGCGACCTCGACGGCAACCGCGCCCTCATCCTCGCGCGGCTCGCCGAGGCGAAGGACGCCGGCGCCGACCTCGCGCTCTTTCCCGAACTCGCCGTCACCGGCTACCCGCCCGAGGACCTGCTGCTCCGGCCCGGCTTCGTCCGCGCCGCGGAGCGCTCGCTCGAGGAGATCGCCCGCTCGGCCCGCGGCATCGTGGCCGTCGTCGGCACGCCGTACTTCGACCGCGAC
>JBGPLW010000085.1:0-9581 GCA_041486645.1 Gaiellaceae bacterium
CCCGGTCCGGCGGCTACGGTCACGTCGGGCGGCTCGAAGCCTCCGGCGACGACGTCGTTCAGACCGGAGACCGTTTGCGTGACGGTGACGACGGGCGCCGTTGCGCCGGCGACGGTCGACACGAGCGTGAGAGAAGCGGCGAGCGCCGCGAGCGCTAGGAAAGCCCGGCCTGGCAGAGCTTGTCGCCCCAGGCCTGGAGGACCTGCGTCTGCTGCTGCTGGAACGACACGTCGGCCGCGTTCGCCTTGTCGAACGGATGCAGTCCGTCGAGGATCGCGCCGACGTTCGGCGTCACACCCGGGCCGCTCGCGGTCAGGCGGTACTTCTCGCCGGTGCCGGGACCGCGCCTCGCGGTCCACCCCGGCGGATGCTTGTAGCCGCCCTTCGTCGGATCGAACGAGTAGAAGCCGTAACAGAAGACGCCCGTCGGGTTGTGAGTGACGAAGGAGTTCTCGCGACGCCAGCCTTGACCGTACACCGAGTTGTACGTGTCGACATAGACGAGGCTGCCGAAGCCGTCGGTCGGCGCGCCGTACCGGGTCGTGCCGAAGCCGTACACCGGTGTGCCGAGGTAGGTGAAGCGGCCGAACAGCGCCTCGAAGCGGCCGCCGTAGACCCAGTTCGAGCCCGTCTCGAGCTTCGCGATCTCACCCGTCCAGTGCGACACCTCGAGCCAGTTCGCCTGGAGGTCCGCCGACCACGGCGTGAAGCCGAGGTTCGGGAGCGGCTGCGGCCAGCTCTGCGCCGCCCAGTACGAGCCGTCCGGCGACTTGCACGCCGCCACCATGTTCGGGAGCGCCGGCCCGTCGTACCGCCCGCAGGTGCCGGGGAAATGCTTCCAGTAGACCGTGTGGCGCGAGCCCCAGCCGCCCGAGTAGTCGAGCTTGAACTTCGCCTGATGGCCGCCGGCGGTGGGCGTGAGCGCGTTGATCGCGCCCCACACGAGCACGTGCTTCACGGCGCCGCCCTTGCGGTACGTGAGCATCGCCTCGCCCTTCGCGTTCACCTTGATCTGGACGCCGGTGGCGTTCCGGTCGATCAGCTGCGCCGCCGAGGCGGCGCCGGCCGCGCCGAGCGCGCCGAGGACGACGAGGCAGAGGAGGGCAAATCTGCGCACAAAGCCCAGAGTGCCTCCGATCTCCGGAAGTGCCTATCCCCCAAAGTGGTAACGGGGCTCGTCAGAAACGGGCCGCGGCGCCCTGGTGCCGCGCGTAGGCGCCGCTTTCGACAATGTCCGTGAGCTCGGAGACCGTATGGCGGAGCTCGTCCTCGGAGTTGAAGAAGTGCGGCCCGAGCCGGACGCCTGCGTCGGGGCGGAAGTCGCAGATGATGTTCCGCTCGCCGAGCTCCTTGTGCACCGCCGGGTTGTCGGGCGTGCGCACGAGCACCGTCCCGCCGCGTCGCTTCGGCTCGCGCGGCGAGCCGATCTCGAAGCCGGCCTCGCCGAGCAGGTCGATCAGGAGCTGCGTCAGCGCGAGCGAGCGCTCACGAATCCGCTCGACCCCGACCTCTTCGATCACGTCGTAGCCGGCGGTCGCGGCGTAGAGCGCGGGCACGTTCGGCGTGCCCGTCAGGAAGCGCCGCGCTCCGGCGGCGTACTCGAGCTCGGGCTCGAACGCGAACGGCCGCGCATGTCCCTGCCAGCCGACGAAGGTCGGCTCGAGGCGCTCTGCGAGATCGGGCCGGATGTACAGCCACCCTGCGCCCGGGCCGCCGCAGAGCCACTTGACGCTGCCGCCGCACGCGAAGTCGACGTCGAGCGCTGTCACGTCGAAGGGCACGACGCCTGCGGACTGGTAGCAATCGAGCACGACGTATGCACCGACCTCGTGCGCGCGCCGCACGATCGGCTCGACGTCCTGGATCTCCGCGTTCTTGAACAGCACGTGGCTGATCGGAACCAGCAGCGTGCGCTCGTCGATCGCGTCGACGATGGCGGCGTCGTCCTCGACCGCGACGACCTCGAGGTCGGGCTGCGCCTGGTAGAGGTAGCGCACCGACGGGAAGTTCGCCTCTTCGTACACGACGCGGTTGCGTTCGCCCGGCCGGCGGAAGCACGAGAGCACGATCTCCTCCGCAATCGTCACGTTCTGGTGCATCACGGTGCTGCCGGGCGGTGCGCCGATGATCCGTCCGACCTGGTCGCCGACCGTCACCGGCATGTCCCACCAGCCTTCGCCCCACGCGCGGATGCCGCGCTCGCGCCACATGCGCGCGTACTCGAGGAGCCGGTCCTCCGCAGCAGCCGGCATCGCGGCGAGCGAGTGGTTGATCAGATACGTGCAGTCATGGAGGATCGGGAAGCGATCCCGGTACGAGAGGAGGTCGGTCACGTCGCCATGAGCCTAGTGGTCGCATCCGTAAGTTCGTTCCTGTCCGGGCGCGCGAAAACCAAGCAGGGCAAGGACGCAGGGTTTCCCGATAGTCCAACTATCGGGAAACCTGAGGACGCGGCCATGCGCCGGTTTGCAGCCGCACGGGCAGACAACCGTACTTGCGGATGCGGCCACTAAATCAGCTCACGCTCCTCGACTGGAAGCGACGCATCTTCGCGCTCTACGCCGAAGTGCGTGCTGCGGCCGATCCGGAGGCCGGCTGGCGGCGCTGGTGCGAGGAGCGCGCCGACCTCTACCGCTCGCACCCCCAGTCGCCGCGTGCCGGCGGCGAGCCGGCGTACTTCCCGTACGACCCGGGCCTCCGCTTCGAGGCGCCGGTCGAGCCGCTCGAGCCCGCCCCGCTCGAGATCGCCGGCAGCGCGGGAAGCGTCACGCGCTTCACGCGCTTTGCGCGCGCACGCTTCGGCGAGTACGCGCTCGAGCTCTACTGGCTCGACGCGTACGGCGGCGGGGTCTTCCTGCCGTTCCGCGACGCGACGAGCGGCCACGAGACCTACGGCGCGGGCCGCTACCTCCTCGACACGGTGAAGGGCGCCGACCTCGGCGGCACCGAGAGCACGCTCGTCCTCGACTTCAACTTCGCGTTCAACCCGTCGTGCGCCTGGGACGACTCGTGGGCGTGCCCGCTCTCCCCGCCGGCGAACCGGCTCGCCGTGCGGATCGAGGGCGGCGAGCTGGTGCCAACGAAGAGCGGTGCCTGAGCACCTGGATGCTCGCTTGCTGGCTAGACCTCCTGCAGGCTTCTCGCGCCGGGACCGACGTACTTCGCAGACGGCCGCACGAGCACGCCGAGCTTCTTCTGCTCCAGCACGTGCGCCGACCAGCCGGCGGTGCGCGAGCACGCGAACATCGCGGGCGCGAGGTGCGGCGGAATCTCCGCGACGTCGAGCACGATCGCCGACCAGAACTCGACGTTCGTGTACGAGTGATCCGGGTTCTTCTTCGCGATCGCCTGGTGCGCAGCCTCCTCGAGCGCCTCCGCGACTTCGACGCGCGGCGAGCCGAGCTCCTTTGCGGTCTTCTTGAGGATGCGCGACCGTGGATCCTCGGCGCGGTAGATGCGATGACCGAAGCCCATGATCCGCTCCTTGCGCGCAAGCGCATCGGCGACCCACTTCTCGGCGTCGCCCATCGCCGCAACCGAGTCGAGCATCGGCAAGACGCGAGCGGGCGCGCCGCCGTGCAACGGGCCGGAGAGCGCACCGACGGCGGAGGAGAGCGCGGCACCGCAGTCCGCCCCGGTCGACGCGACGACGCGCGCCGTGAACGTCGACGCGTTCAGCCCGTGCTCGGCCGTGCAGATCCAGTACGTGTCGATCGCCTTCGCGTGCGCCTCGTTCACCTCACCGCGCCAGGCGAGCAGGAAACGCTCGGCCGCGGTGTGTCCCTCCATCACCGTCGCCTCGGGAACGGGCGGCTTGTCCGCGCCGCGCGCGGACTGCGCGACGATCGAGAGCGCCGCGGCGGAGAGCCTGCGCAGGTCGTCGTGCGCCTGGTCGTGGTCGATGTCGATGAGCGGGCTGAGCTTCCACTTGCCGCTGAGCCCGGCGAGCGCGGCCTGGAGGTCGGACATGTGGCCGCCGGTGCGGTATTCGAGATCGCAGTGCGCGGCCGGCAGTCCGGGCAGGAGCGACTCGTCGACGAGCAGACCCCACACCTGCTCGAACGGAACCTTGCCGACGAGGTCCTCGATGTTGACTCCGCGATACCGGAGCTCGCCGCCCTCTTTGTCGGGCTCTGCGATCTCCGTCTCGAAGGCGACGACGCCCGCGAGTCCTGGGCTGAATTCAGTCATGCGGGAATCTCCTCCAAATCAAACTCGAGTCCGACGTTCCGCGCTCGTGCCGCGGTCAAAACGAGTGCCGCGGCGGCGAGGTCCTGGACGGCGACGCCGACCGACTTGTACAGGGTAATTTCGATCGGGGTCGCTCGGCCGCGCCGGGCACCCGAGACGAGCTCACCGAGCTCCGAGACGAGCGCCTGGTCGAGGCCTGCGAGCTCCGGCGCGCCGCCCGGCGGGGGCGCGAACGACGACTCGCGTGATTCGACGACGATCGTGGCGGCGCGCACGAGCGCGGGGTCGAGCTCGGAGCCGGGCGCGTTGTAGCCGACCGAGCTGACGTGCGTCCCGGGCGCGACCCACTCCGCCATCACCACCGGCTCCGCCGAATGCGTCGCTGCCGCAACGACGTCCGCACCGCGAACGGCGGCCTCGAACGACGGCGCGTACACGAGATCGAGCTCGGTCGCAAGCGACTCGGCCTTCGCGGGATCGCGCCCCGCAATGCGGATCTCCCCCCACTCGCGAATGTGCGAGAACGCGCGCACGTGCGAGCGCGCCTGCACGCCGGTGCCGATGATCGCGAGCACCTTGGCGTCAGGCCGCGCGAGCAGTCGCGCCGCGAGGGCGGCGGCCGCAGCAGTGCGCGTCGCGGTGATGTACGTCCCGTCCATCAGGGCAACGGGAGAGCCGTTCGCCGGATCGAAGAGGACGATCGCCGCCTGGTGCGTCGGCCGGTCGGTGTTGTGCGGGAAGAGCGTCACGAGCTTGCACCCGAGACCTGCGGAAGGCAGATAGGCCGGCATGGCGCCGAGGAGGCCGTCCCCGGTGAGGGCAGCGATGCGCGGCGGCATCGACACCGTGCCGGACGAGAGCTCTTCGTGGGCCCGCGCCAACGCCCCGACCAGCTCGTCCAAGTCGAGCAGCTCCTCCACCTCAGCACGAGTCAGCACGAGCATGCAGGGAGACGTTACCGGCGGCACCCACAACGCGGACCCAGGACGGAGCTAACGCGGACGCGTTAGCGACGGCCGAACGCAGCCCGCGGGGACGGCGAAGCCGCCACCGTGGGCGCGGGGTAGCCAACCCGTCAAGAGCATCGAAGAAGAAGCAGCGCGGAGGACGCCTGAGACCGCGCTCTCAGGCGTCCGGAGCTCCGCTCAGTCAACCTTGCTCGGCGTCAGCCGAGCAAGGTGATGGACCAGTCGTTCCGGCGTTCTGCGTCGAGCGAGAAGAGCATGATCCGCTGCCACTGGCCCGTGCAGAGGCAGCCGTCGCTGAACGGGACCTGCTCGGTGCGGGAGCCGAGGAGCGCGTGGACGAGCCGCTCGCGCACCTCGACGCCGGCGGGGACGACGCGCTCGAGCATGCACTCGAGATCCTCGAAGAAGCCCGTCTCCCGCTCCTGGACGCGCACGAGCGAGAGCGGGCTCGTCGCCGAGACGTAGGCGATGCCGTGGCTCTTGCCCGAGCTCGCGATCGACTTCGACACCTCGTTCGTGATGTCCATCACCGAGAGCGTCGGCAGTGCCGCCGCGATCGAGTACGGAACCTCGATGCTCGTCATGCGCGCGCGACCTCCTTCGGAAGCCGGAAGTGGACGTGCTCGCGGGCGACCGTGAGCTCCTCGAGCGTGGGGTAGCCGCGCTCGGAGAGGCCGTGCGCGACGTTCTGCACGAGCTGTTCGGGCGTCGACGCCCCTGCCGTGAGGCCGATCGTCTCGTGCCCCGCGATGAGCGCGTCGTCGAGCCTCGACTCGCCGTCGATCAGCGTCGCCTCCGCACCGGCGGCCTGCGCGACCTCGACGAGCCGGACGGCGTTCGAGCTCGTCTGCGAGCCGATCACGAGCACGAGGGTCGCGCCCTCCGCGACCATCGCCTTCACGGCGTCTTGGCGGTTCTGCGTCGCGTAACAGATGTCGTCCGCGTGCGGCCGGCGCAGCTCGCCCTGACTCGAGGCGAGCGCGTCGACGATCGGCGCGACGTCGTCGAGCGAGAGTGTCGTCTGCGTGATCACGGCGATGGGCTTGTCGCTCTTCAGCGCGCGTGCCTGCTCCGGCGACTCGATCACGATGGTCGAATCCGGGCGCTCTCCGAGCGTGCCGATCACCTCGACGTGGTTCGCATGGCCGACGAGCGCGACGAGATGGCCGCTGTCGGCGTAGCGCCGCGCCTCGGCGTGCACCTTGTTCACGAGCGGACAGGTCGCATCGACGACACGGAGGCCGCGCTTCTCGGCGTTCTCCTTCACCGCCGGCGCGACGCCGTGGGCGGAGAGGACGCAGTACTCGCCCTCGGGAATCTCCGACTCGTCCTCGACGAAGACGGCGCCGAGCTCCTCGAGGCGGCGCACGACGTGCTCGTTGTGGACGATCTGATGGCGCACGTAGACGGGCGCGCCGTGCTGCTCGAGCAGGCGCTCGACGATCTCGATCGCGCGGTCGACGCCCGCGCAGAACGACCGCGGCGCGGCGAGCAGGACCCGGCCGCTCATGCCCACACCAGGGGCTGTCCCGCTCATGCCGCAACCGCCTTCTCGAGCGCGCGCAGCGCCGCCACCGCGTCGCGCATCGACCGCACTGCATCGCCGCGCCGCGTCGCGACCCAGCGGAGCAGCCCGACGACGTCGGTGCGGCCGTCGGCGTGCACCGTCGAGTCGACTCCTTCGATCGCGCTCCCGGCACCGTCGGAGACCGCGCGCACGACACCGGCGAGCCGTCCGCTCCGTGCGAGCACACCGCTCTCCATGTCGACCGCGTCCGCCCCGCTCGCGTCGCGCAGCCTGAGGCGCTCCGCAGCATCGTGGACGAGCTCGTCGCTCCCGAGAATCGTCGCCGCGTGTGCGCCGGCGACGCCGAGACCGGGACCCTCCCACAGCGTCTCGCCGCGCTCGTCGACGACGCGGGTCGCGTCGAGCACGTCGCCGACGCGATAGGCGTCGTGCAAGGCGCCTGCAAGTCCGAACGACACGACGCGCGCCTCGGGCACGCCGTTCGACGCGCGCACACCGACGCGCACTGTGTGCAGGCCAAGCCGCTTCGCGACGCGCTCTTCCGCGGTTGTCGCGACGGCGAAGGTCAACCCGTCAGCGTCCACGCCATGCTCCGCACAGTCTCCTTCAGGCTCTTCGACGATTCGAAGGCCGAGGACGGCTCGAAGCCGGAGTGGATGCCGCAGTGTTCGCAGCGTGGGTCGTTGCCCGGCCCGTACGAGTCCCAGTCCATGCCTTCGAGCAGCGCTTCGTACGTCGGGAAAATCCCGTCGGTGAGCAGATAGCACGGGCCCTTCCAGCCGTACGGGTTGCGCGTGATCGATCCCCACGGCGCGCAGGACAGCTTGCGCTCGCCCGTGAGGAAGTCTTGATAGATGGGCGTTGCGAGCCAGCGATAGCCGTGCTTGCGCACGGCGACGCGAAGCGTGCGGAACTTCTCTTCGTGCTCGGCCCGCGTCATCGTCAACGCCGGGTCGATCTGCGAGTACTGGTAGCCGGGGGCGACGAGCATCCCGTCGATGCCGATCTCATCGGTGAGATAGCGCATCATCTCGATGACGTCGTCGATCTCCGTCTCCTTGAAGATGGTCGTGTTCGTCGTGACACGGAACCCCCGCTCCCGCGCCGTCTTGATCGCGTCGACTGCGACGTCCCAGAGTCCCGGGTAATCGCAGACGTAGTCGTGGATCTCGCGCATGCCGTCGAGGTGCACGACGAACGTCAGCCGCGGCGACGGCTCGAACCAGTCGAGGCACTGCTCGAGGCGCAGCGCGTTCGTGCAGAGCTCGACCGTCTTCCCGTTCTCGATCATCCCCGCGACGACCTGCTCGATCCCCTTGAAGACGAGCGGCTCGCCGCCGCAGATCGAGACGACCGGCGCCGGGCACTGCACACCCGCATCGAGGCACTCCTCGACCGAGAGGCGCGCACGATTCGATTCGTACTCGCGGATCTTCCCGCAGCCGATGCAGGCGATGTTGCACGCGAGCGTCGGCTCGAGCATCAGGACGAGCGGATAGCGCTCACCCTTCCGCTGCTGGGACGCGACGTACTTGCCGATCGTGACGGTCGACTGCAGGGGGAACTTCATGCAGAAAGCCTCTCTCTCATTCGGCCCAGTGCGAGCAACGGGAAGCTGATGCGGTAGAGGTGGTAGCGAATCATGAAATCGAGCGGAAATCCGGTACCGGTGAAATGATCCTCGTCCCAATCCCCGTCGGAACGCTGGACACCGCAAAGATAGTCAGCTGCTCTTCGCGCGTTTAGTCCCTCAGCGTTTCCTGCGGCCACGTAGCCGAGGAGCGCCCAGGCGGTCTGCGACGGCGTCGCGAAGTGGGCGCGGCCGCGCCACGCGGGATCGGCGTACGAGCGGATGTCCTCGCCGAAGCCTCCGCGCTCCTGCTGCACCGAGTCGAGCCACGCGACGGCGCGGCGCACCGCGGGATGGTCCGGCCGGATCCCGCACGCCTCGAGCGCGGGCAGAGCGGCGCCCGTCCCGTAGAGGTGGTTGACGCCCCAGCGCCCGAACCAGGAGCCGTCGTCCTCCTGCTCGTCGAGCAGCCAGGCGAGGCCGCGCTCGCGCGCGTCGTCGTAGCCGGCTTCGTGGCCGAGCGTCTCGAGCGCGTGCCCGGTGACGTCGGCGCTCGGCTCGTCGGTGACCTTGCCGAAGTCGCAGAAGGGGATCCGGTAGAGCCACATCGCCTGGTTGTCGACGTCGAACGCGCCCCAGCCGCCGCCCTTCGACTGCATGCCGACGAGCCAGTCGAGACCGCGGCCGACCGCTTCGTCGCCGACCCCGAGCTGCCGGAGCGCGAGCGAGATGACCGCAGCGTCGTCGGTGTCGGGATAGAGGTCGTTCTCGTACTCGAACGCCCAGCCGCCGGGCGCGAGCCCCGGCGTGCGAATCGCCCAGTCGCCCTTGACCGTGACCTCCTGGCCGAGCAGGTACTCGCCTGCAGCGCGAAGCTTCGGGTGATCGGCCGCGACGCCGCACGCGCGCAGCGCGAGCACCGCGAGACCTGTGTCCCACACCGGCGACTGGCACGCCTCGGGGCGGAGCCGGTCGCCGTCCTCGACCATGAATCCCTGCCAGCCCTCGACCGCCTTGCCGAGCGTCGGGTCGTCGAGGCCGTGCCCGAGCGCGGTCAGGGCGATGATCCCCCACACCCACGGCGGCTGGATGCCGCCCCACGAGCCGTCTGCCTCCTGCCGGTCGCGGATCCACTGCTCTGCCGTCCGCTGCGCATGCCGGCGGAGCGCATTCGGCGTGCGCGCCGGACGCGTCTTGCCGCGGATCGCACCGATCGCGGACAGGTCGACGTCGGCGAGACGCACGGGGCGCAGCGACTGCGCGAGCGAGAGCGCCACGAATGTCTGTCGCGCCCAGCACGCGAAGTTGTAGATCGAGAACGGCG
>JBGPLW010000086.1:0-9521 GCA_041486645.1 Gaiellaceae bacterium
CGAGCTCGAGCGCGCCGGTCGCGGCGAGGCCGAGCACGTTGTCGCGCACGTAGGGGCGATCGGGCCGCGCCGCGGTGATCCAGTCGTAGTCGGCTCGGTGCGCGACATACCGCGCGCTCGGGAAGAACGGCGCGCCGTCCAACATATTCCAGCCGACGTGGTCGGGGTGCAGATGCGTGAGCACGACGAGACCGACGTCTTCGCGATCGATGCTCACGCGCGCGAGCTCGGCCGGCAGGCGGCCCTGGCGCGAAGGCAGAAACGGCTCGTCGCCCGCGGGCGAGCCGACGCCCGTGTCGACGACGACGGTGTGTCCCTCGTGGCGAATGAGATACGAGTAGAACGGCAGGTGCCACGGCGTGTCATCGTCGACGCCGAACGCCTCGCGAAAAGACGCGAACGTCCCGTCGGCGTCGGAGAGCGCAGTGACCGTCGTCATTCGTCGAGCGGCAGCGGGCGGCGGCCGGCGAATCCGCCCTCGAGCGTGTGCCAGTAGGCGATGTCGTCTTCGCCGACCTTCCAGCAGAGGAGAACGGTCTCGCCCTGCCGGAGCGCCGGGAAATCGACGAGGCCCTCGTCGATGTCCTTCACCTCGACGCCGAGAGCGATGAGCTCGTCGATCGTGTGCGCGAGCTCCCGTGCTTCACGCTCGACCTCCGCTGCCGTCTCCGCGAGCTCGGCCGGGGGAATGCCGCCGCCGTTCCCGCGAATGTGCCCTTCGAGCTCCTCCTGCCGGACCTCCGCCTCGACGTGGGCTCGACGATGAGCGACCATCTGCTCGACGAGCGGGCGGACGTCCGCGAGCGCTGCATTCGCCTCCTCGGGGGTGAAGTGGCGCACGACTGCAACCCTATGCGCCATGAAACCCCGCGTGAACCGCATCCGGCTCGCCGCCTGGACGTCGCTCGTCATCGTCATCGCCGGCTTGAACTACGCCTCGCGCTTCACGTCGTCGTCATCGTCGTCCGCGCGCAGCGGGCGCGACGAGGTGTACAGCTGGTCGGCGTTCGCAGGGGGGATGATCGTGTACGCGGTCTGGTTCGCGATCGTCCTCGCGATCGCGGTCGATCGCCACGACCTGTTCGCGCTGCGACGGCCGCGCTCGTGGGGCCGCGCGCTCGGGCTGTGCGCGAGCGCGACCGCCGCGATCTACGCGGTCTCCGCCGTCGTCTCCGCCCTGCCGCTGCCGCAGAGCCCGAGTCACGAACAGGGACTCGCGCCGACGCACTGGGAGCCGCGGTACGCGGCGGCGTTCGCCGCGAACGTCGGGCTCTTCACGATCGTCGCGCCGATCGTGGAGGAGCTGATGTTCCGCGGGGTCGGCCAATCGCTGCTCGGCTTCCTCGGCCGTTGGCCATCGATCCTCATCGTCGGCGTGACGTTCGGCGCGACGCACGGATTGCTCGAGGCGCTGCTCATTCTCGTGCCGTTCGGGATCGCGCTTGCGTACGTCCGAGACCGCACCGACAGCGTCTATCCGGGAATATTCGTGCACGCGCTCTTCAACGGCGCGGCACTCGCGTTCTCGGTTCTCTAGTCCTCTTCGCCGTCCTCGACCGCGAAGTCCTCGGGCGTGACGTCCTCGAGGAAGCTCTTGAACTTCTGTACCTCAGCCTCGAGCTGCTCCTGGTCGACGTCGTCGCCCTCGAACTCGATCGCGGACTCCTCGATCACGCGATCGGCCGCGAAGATCGGCGCCTCGGCGCGAATCGCAAGTGCGATCGCATCGGACGGCCGCGAGTCGACCTCGATCTCGCGTCCGTCCTGCTGCACGGTGATCTGCGCGTAGAACGTGTTCTCCCGCAACTCGGTGACGGTGATGCGAACGACCTGCGCCTCCAACTGTTCGAGCATGTCGCTCAGCAGGTCGTGCGTCATCGGGCGCGCCGGTGCCTGGCTCTGCAGCTTCATGAGGATCGCGGAGGCCTCTGGATGACCGATCCAGATCGGCAGGAACTTGTTGCCGTCGGCGGTCTTCAAGAGAACGATCGGCTGCTTGCCGACCAAGTCGAAGCTGACACCGTAGATGAGCATTTCGTGCAAACCCGACCTCGAGCCGAATATAGCTCAGGCCTCAGGGTCGAAACCTCGCGCGGCCGGCTGCACCTCTTCGAGCTCGTCGTAAGGGACCTCGAAGCGCTCGCCGGTCACGGCGTCCTCCACCTGGGCCCGCCGGTTCGGCACACTCATCGGCTCGTGCCCGAGCAGACGTAGCGTGCGTCCGTGGTAGAGGACTTCGTCGCCGATATCCATGAGCCGCAACAGGAGGAGCTACTCCCGAGATCGGCATCGCGGCGGCCGGCGACCATCCCTGAACCGAGCCGTATCCGCCCGGCGGGCAGGGGCGTTAAGACCCAGATGGTCGGACCATGGCTCGAAGATCTCGACTCCCTGGAGGCGATCTCTCAGAACGACGACGCGCGGAAGATCTTCCTGCGCATGGCGGCAATGTCCCATGACGGCCGCCTCACGACCTTCCTCGCCGAAGTCGCCCGCGACGACGAGCTCGACGACGCGACCAAGGGCCAGCTCGCCGAGCTTGCGGCCGACCGGCCGTTCCTGCTGGCGGTCGAGGACTACCTCCGCAAGACCCAGCGCTTGCATTAGTCGCGCTACACTTGCGCTCCCGTAACGGGCGATTAGCTCAGTTGGTTAGAGCGCCGCTCTGATAAGGCGGAGGTCCGTGGTTCGAATCCACGATCGCCCACTTCTAGGTGAGAAGCAGCCCGGCCATCCGGCGCCGGGCTAGCCAGATTCCGAACAGGCCGAGCGCGATGAGGTAGCCGGCGTTCACGAGGTTCATCGGCCCGACGCTGCCGAGCGTGAACGACCGGATGAGCGTGATCGCGTGGTAGAGCGGCGACACGCGCACGAACCACTGAATCGCGACCGGGTACACCGACAACGGATAGAACGTCGCGCTGAAAAGGAACATCGGCAGCTGCACGAGCTGCACGGTGTCGAAGTCCTGCCAGCTGCGGATGAACGTCGAGGCGCCGATGGCGATGCCCGCAAAGCCGAAGCCGACGACGAACGCGGCCGGCAGCGCGAGGAGGCCCCACCACGAGTGGACGAGCCCGAGCGCGGCGATCGTGATCACAAAGCCGGCCGAGTAGAGCAGCCCGCGGAACTGCGCCCAGGCCGTCTCGCCGAGCGCGACGTCGGTCGGGTCGACCGGCGTCGAGAGCATCGCGTCGTAGACCTTGCCGTAGCGCAGCTTCCAGAAGACGTTGATCAGGCCGTCGTACACGGCGCCGTTCATCGCCGACGATGCGAGGAGCGCGGGAGCGATGTACGCCGCGTACGACACGCCGTGCACGCGGCCGACGAAGTGGCCGAGCCCGAGGCCGAGCGAGAAGAGATAGAAGATCGGCTCGAAGAAGCCGCTGATGATCGTCAGCCACGTCCTGCGGTAGACCATGAGGTTCCGCTCGAAGAGCAGGTGCGCGCGCGTGCGGCCGCTGAACGCGAACGCGGTCACAGGACGAGCCTCCGCTGGAACGTTCGACGGGCGAGCACGTGGCCAACGGCAATCCACAACACGAGATACGCGATGTGCGCGAGCGACTGCCACACCGTGGCCGTGCCGAGGGTCAAGTGGCGCGTCAGGTCGACACCGTTCCAGAGCGGTGTCGCATACGCGACCTCGCGAAACGGATGTGGCAAGCGCGTGACCGGGAAGAATGTCCCGGAGAACAGGAACATCGGCATGACGCCGAAGCGGAAGAGCGCGTTGAAGCCCTCGTCGCGTTCGAGCCACGCGGAGAACGCGGAGACCGGGCCCGAGTGCGCGAGGCCGATGAGCACCACGACCGGCAGCGCGAGGAGTGCGAGCGGAGAGTGCAGCGCACCGAACGCCGCAAGGATCGCGAGATAGATGGCGCCCACCATTGTCAGCCGGCAGGCGATGTAGAGCTGGTGACCGACGATGAGGTCGCGCACACGCAGCGGCGTCGACAGCATCGCGTGGAACTGGCGCGTCCAGCGGATGGCGGCCATGACCGGATACGACGACTCGAAGGTCCCGATCTGCATTGCCGTCGCCGCGAGGATGCCCGGGGCGACATAGTCGAGGTACGGCACGCCGAGCTTGTTGCCCTTGTTGACGAGCGTGCCGAGCCCGACGCCGAGCGCACTCAGATAGAGGACGGGCCCGACGATGCTCGTGACGATGCTGCCGCGCCAAACGCGACGGTACGAGTACGCCCAGTATTCGAACGAGCGAAGCGCGTACGCCATCAGTCGACGAGCGTGCGCCCGGTGAGTCGAAGGAAGACGTCCTCGAGCGTGGAGCGCCGGACGAGCACGCTCTGCGGGTTCAGCCGCTCATGGGCAACCGGCACGAGCGCATCGCCGTCGTCCGTGTACAGGAGAATCCGGTCGGGCAGGGTCTCGATCCGCGCCACCTGGCCGCCGAACGTCTGCTCGTCGACATGCGGCGCCTCGTCCGAGAAGCGGAGCTCGACGACCTCGCGGGTCGAGAGCCGCCGGATCAGCTCGAGCGGCGACCCGCCCTCGGCGATCGAGCCCTTGTCCATGACGACGAGCCGGTCGCAGAGCTGTTCCGCCTCGTCCATGTAGTGCGTCGTCAGCACGAGCGTCACGCCCTGCTGCTTCAGGCGAAAGAGCCTGTCCCACACGACATGGCGCGCCTGCGGGTCGAGGCCGGTCGTCGGCTCGTCGAGCAGCAGCACCTCGGGCTCGTTGACGAGCGCCCGCGCGATCGTCAGGCGGCGCTTCATGCCGCCGGAGAGCGGCTCGACACGGTCGTTCGCGCGATCGGACAACTGCACGAACTCGAGCAGCTCGTCGGCGCGGTCCCGAACGTCTTTACGCGAGAGCCCGAAGTAGCGGCCGTAGATGATGAGGTTCTCGCGGACGGTGAGCTCCAGGTCGAGCGTGTCGAGCTGCGGCACGACGCCGAGGCGGGCACGGATCTTCGGCCCGTCGTGCACCGGATCCATGTCGAGGATGCGAAGCGTGCCGCCGGAGGGCGGCGAGACGCAGCCGATCATGCGCATCGTCGAGCTCTTGCCGGCGCCGTTCGGGCCGAGGAAGCCGAAGGCCTCGCCGCGCTGCACGTCGAAGTCGATGCCGTCGACGGCCGTCAGCGTCCCGAACTCCTTACGGAGCCCGCGGGCATGAATGAGGGGCGCCGTCGCGCTCACGGCTGCACCCTATCGAGGCGTGCCTTAGCGCTTGGCGGCCGCGCGCTCGAGCGCTTCGGCAAGCTCGGCGAGCTCGTGCTCGTCGGCGAATGGAAGCTCGACGCGACCACGCCCGACCCTCGCGTCGAAGCCGGTCAGCTGCACGAGCGCGTCGCGCACCCGCGTCGCGAGGGCGGGGTCGACAGGCGCAGCACGAAGCCGCGGCTTCTGCTTCGCGCCGGCCCACTTCGCGCGCTGCTCGGCGGCGCGCACCGACAGGCCCTTCTGCACGATCTCGCGTGCAAGGCGGCGGCGGCCCTCGTGGTCGGGTACGGCGAGCACCGCACGCGCGTGGCCCTCGCTCAACTGCCCGCGTTCGAGCATCCCTAGGACGTCGTCCGGCAGGTCGAGCAGGCGGATGCGGTTCGACACCGACGGCTTCGAGCGGCCGACGCGTTCGGCGACCTCGCCGAGTGCGAGACCGAACTCGTCGAGGAGCACGGCGTACGCGCGCGCCTCTTCGACGGGCGACAGCTGTTCGCGCGCGACGTTCTCGATCAGGCCGAGCACGAGCGTGTCGCGATCGTCGGCCTCACGGATGACGGCAGGGACGGTGGCATGGCCGGCGTCGCGTGCGGCACGCCAGCGGCGCTCGCCTGCGATCAGCTCGTAGCCACCCGCGCGCCGCGGGCGCACGAGCAGCGGCTGGATGATGCCCTGGCGCTTGATGGACTCCGTGAGCCCCGAGCCGGCTTCGCCGTCGAAGCGCTTCCGCGGCTGCCTCGGGTTCGGATGAATCGCCTCGACCGGCAGCTCGAGCAGCTCGTTCGCGACGGGATCGTGCCCGCCGACGAGAACTTCGAGGCCCCGGCCGAGACCTCTGCGGTTAGGCGCGCTCGACAAGCTCCATCGCCACCTTCCAGTACGCGTCCGCTCCGGCGGAGCGACGGTCGTAAGCGATCGCAGGCAGCCCGTGGCTCGGCGCTTCCGCGAGCCGAACCGAGCGCGGCACCGACGTCCGGAAGACGAGCGGCCCGAAGTGCTTGCGCACCTCGGCCTCGACGTCCTGCGCGAGACGCGTGCGCGAATCGACCATCGTCAGCAGGACGCCGCCGATCCCGAGGCTCGGGTTGAGCCGGCGGCGGATGAGATCGATCGACTGCATCAGCTGGCTCAGGCCCTCGAGCGCGTAGTACTCGGCCTGGACGGGCACGAGGACGCGATGCGCGGCGGCGAGCGCGTTCACGGTCAGCGGGCCGAGCGACGGTGGGCAGTCGAGAAAGACGAAGTCGTACTGCGAGGTGCCCGACGCGAGCGCCTCGGTCAGGTAGCGCTCGCCGTCGGGGCGCTGCGCGAGCTCGACGACCGCGCCGGCGAGCTCGGGCTTCGACGGAACGAGGTCGAGGTTCGGAAACTGCGTGTGCTTCGTGAGCTCGGCGAGCGGCGCGCCGTCGAGCAGGTCGTAGCTCGACGTGCCGTTCGCGCGCATGCCGAGCCCGGACGTCGCGTTCGCCTGCGGGTCGAGATCGATGACAAGCGACCGCTCGCCCGCCTCCGCAAGGCAGGCGGCGAGATTGATCGCAGTCGTCGTCTTCCCGACGCCGCCCTTCTGGTTCGCAAGCGCATAGATACGTGCCACGGAGCCATTGTCGCCGCAGTCCCGGACGGTTCGCGGAGCACGTACGGCAGGGGTCAGACCCGGGTCAGACCCCTGACGCGGGAACGTCGCGAATCGGCGCCGAAGTCATGGCGGCGCCCAAATGGGGCCTGGCCCGGGTCTGACCCCGGGACGTGGCGGTTTAGGACAAGGGGCGCTTCTGGGCGACGCCGGTGCGGCGGGGGAAGCCGGATGGGGTGGCGGTGAGCTTCGGGACAACGGTGAGGCCGTCGTGATCCTCGGGCTCGCCGCCGCCGAGTTGCGCGGAGACGCGGGCAAGGGCTACAAGGTCGGCAGTCGGGCCGAGCCAGAGCACTGCGGCTCCGCCGGCGCGGACGAGCGGCAGGCACCACTCGAGCGCGGTCGCCGGCTGCGCGAGCGCCTTCGCGAGCGCAACGCCGTAGACGTCGGGCTCCTGTTCCTCCGCGCGGCCCCACACGACGCGCGCGTTCGGTGGCGCCCACCGTTCGAGGAAGTCGCACTTGCGCCGCTCCGATTCGAGCAGCACGACTTCGCGCTCCGGCAGCGACACCGCGAGCGGGATCCCGGGCGAGCCGCCGCCCGAGCCGACGTCGACGATCGCGCCCTCGTACCCGCGCACGATGTCAACCGCGCGCAACGCGTCGTCGAGGAGCATCGCGCGCGAGCGCGCCTCGTCGCGCAGCGCGGTCAGCCCGGGTGTCGCGACGACCGCGCGCAGCCAGTCAGACAGGAAGGACGACGACGTAGCGATTCGGCTCCGTCCCCTCCGAGGCCGTCTCGACGCCCTCGAATTCTTTCAGCTTCAGATGCACAACCTTGCGTTCCACCGCAGTCATCGAATCGAGTTCGGCGCGCTCGCCGCTCGTCCGCACCTGCTGCGCCGTTCGCACCGCGAGCGACTCGAGCGTGGCGCGCCGCCGCTCGCGGTAGCCCGCAGCGTCGACGATCACTTCCTTCCGCTCCTCGCCGTACGCGCGATGCGAAATCGCGTTCAGCAGATACTGGACCGCGTCGATCGTCTGGCCGTGACGGCCGATCAGCAGCGCGACGTCGGCGCCCGAACACGTGACGGTCACCGCGTCGGAGTCCTCACGCACATCGAGTCGTCCCTCGACGCCGAAGGCGTCGAGCACGCGACCGACGAGTAGCCGCGCCGCACTGGCCTGCTCGCTCTCGTCGAGCACGATCGCCTCGGCCGCCTCGGCCGGCAGATGCGCGAGCACGCGCGCGGGCTCGTACCCGACGCCGAGCAGGCCGCGCTCCCCCTCGGCGACAACCTCGAAGCGAACGGCCGACTTGTCGAGACCGGGATGGCGGAGCTCCAACTCCCGCAGCGCCGCCCACTTCGCTTCCCCGACGGTCTCGCCGGTCGTCTCGACCGTCAGCTCGTCACTCAACGACGCCCGGCTTTCTTCTTCCTCCGCACCTTGCGCGGCTGCTGCGAGCGCGCCGGCGCAGGCTTCGGGGCGTCGGGCTCCGGCTTCGCGCCGTTGCCGCTCGAACCGTCGTCTTTCGGCGGTGTCCGCGAGGTCTTCTTCTCGATGAACCCGATCGGTGTCTTCGGCACGAGCCGCCGCGTGATCAACCCCTGCCCGACCGTCCACAGGTTCGTCGTCACCCAGTACAAGACGAGGCCCGCCGGGAAGTGCGCGATCACGAACACGAAGACGAGCGGCATGAGCATGAAGATGATCCGCTGCGTCTTGTCGACGGTCGCCGACATGTAGAGCGTCGACGCCATCTGCGACGCGACGTACACGACGAGCAGCACGAAGCCGCCCCAGTGCGACGTCGTGTGATCCGCGATCGACGGGATGAAGTGGAGGAAGGACAGGCTGCCGGGATGCTGCGAGGCCGGCTCGTGCGAGAAGTTCCGCAGGGCGTAGTAGAGCGCGATGAACACCGGGAACTGCGCGAGCATCGGGAGGCAGGACGCAGCCGGGTTGATCTGGTTCTCCCGGTAGAACTTCATCAGCTCTTCGTTCTGCTTCTGCTTGTCCGACTTGTATTTCTTCTGAATCTCCTTCATCTGCGGCGCGAAGCGCTGCAGGTTCTGCATCGAATGGATCTGCTTCACCGTCAGCGGCACGAGAATCATCCGGACGATCACCGTCAACGCAACGATCGACCACGCCCACGGAAGGCCAACGGTCCCGTGCAGCCAGTCGAGCACGTGGCGTGCTGCATGCTCGAGCGGCGTGAGAGGCGAGAAGATGAGCATCAGCGGACCGGGTCGAATCCTCCGTGGCTCCACGGGTTGCAGCGCAACAGGCGCCAACCCGCGAGAATGGAGCCGCGCAGCAGCCCCTTCTGGCGCACCGCGTCGATCGCGTACTGCGAGCACGACGGGTGGTACTTGCACGTCGTCGGGAAGAGCGCGCCGAACGTGAGCCGGTAGAGCCACACCGCAGCGACACCGATGCGCGCGGTCATGCCGCGGCCTTCGTCATCGCGAGCACCTCGTCGACGCGCTCGCCCAGCCAGTCGAAGCCGTTCGCGACGACGGCGTCGGGCAGTCCGGGCCGCACGATCAACACGTAGTCGTTACCGGCCGGCACGCGTTCGAGCCGCGCGCGCCACAGCTCACGCAGCTGCCGCTTGATCTTGTTGCGCTCAACAGCGCCGCCGACGGAGCGCGGCACCGAGAAACCGAAGCGCGGCGATCCGGCTTCTTCCTGCGGGAACCAGTAGAGAACGAGGAAGCGCGACGACACCGAGCGGCCGTGACGATAGAC
>JBGPLW010000087.1:0-9521 GCA_041486645.1 Gaiellaceae bacterium
GCGCGCTGGGCTACCGCGGCGCTCATGCCCACGCTGGCGACGTTCGCGAAATAGCGCTCTCCCTCGGCGCCGCTCCACTCGCGGTACGACACGCGGCCGACGTCGATCGTCCGCGGCACGCCGTCGACGGCGACTCGCACCTCCTCGTCGAAGTTCGACGAGATCTCGTGCGTGCGCCCGAAGTCCATGCCCGTTCCGAGCGGGATCGTCGCCAGCTCAGTTGCCGTGCCGGCGCGCACGAGCCCGTTGACGACCTCGTTCAACGTGCCGTCACCGCCCACCGCGACGACGAGCGCGGCGCCGTCGCGCGCGGAGCGCTCCGCGAGCTCGATCAGGTGGCCTGGACGTTCCGAGAACAGTGTCTCGCCCAAGAGCCCGAGCTGCTCCGCGCGGTGCGCGAGCTCGGGCCAGCGCCGGCCGGTGACGCCGTTGTCCGACGCCGGGTTGACGAGGAAGACGGTGCTGCTGCTAATGGGAGTCGGCGGTGACGGTCGCGAGACCGACGCGAGTCATCCGGTCGACCGCGGCGCGCAGCTCGTCGTCGCTGATCCGCTTGAACTCGCCCTCGACGACGATGTCGCTGACCGTCAGCAGGCAGCCGGCCTGCACCTTGCGAAGCGCGCCGAGCGTGAAGAGGATCGCCGCTTCCATCTCGACGGCGAGGACGCCGCGGTCCGACCAGCGCTGGTACTGCCCGCTGTCGGGGTTGTAGAAGACGTCGCTCGAGACGACCGGGCCGACGTGCATCGGCTGTCCGAGCTCCTTCGCCGCGTGCACGGCGGCGTGGACGAGCTCCCAGTCGGCGGTCGGGCAGTGTGGCTCGTGGAGGTACGTGTTCGTCGTGCCGTCCTGCGGCACCGCCGAGAGCGCGACGATCATGTCGCCGAGGGCGTGTTGCGGCTGGAGCCCGCCGCAGGTACCGACCCGGAGCAGCCGCTTGCAGCCGAGCATCACGAGCTCCTCGACGACGATCGCGGCCGACGGGCAGCCCATGCCGGTGGCCTGCACGGAGACCGGCTTGCCCTCCCAGGTGCCGCGGAAGCCGAGCATTCCGCGCTCCGAGTTCGTCTGGACGACGTCGTCGAGATACGTCTCGGCGATGTATTTCGCGCGCAGCGGGTCGCCGGGAAGGAGGACTGCCTCTGCGTAGTCGCCGGGCTCGGCGCGGACATGGATCGGCATAGCGCCGCACCTTATAGCCTCGCCCCATCGCGGCCGTACGGTTCGTCAGCCCGACGCTCGAGCAGATTCTCGCCTTCTGCGCGCAGGAGCCGATCGAGCGCGTCTTCCTCGAGGACATCGCGCGGCGCGGGCTCGGCCGCTTCTCCGCGCTCGGGCGTGACGGCGCGCTCGTCGCCCTCTGCCACGTCGGCGCGAACGTCGTCCCGTCCGGCGAGGGCTGCGCCGCGTTCGCCGACGCGACCGTGCGCGGCCAGGCTCGCATGATCATCGGCGAGCAGCGCGCCGTCGATGAGCTCTGGGAGGAAGCGAGCCCGCGGATGCCGGAGCCGCGCGACGACCGTCCGGGGCAGCCGGTGTACGTGCTCGACGCCGCGCCCGAGCCCGGGGAGACCGGGATCCGCGCTGCGACGCTCGGCGACCTCGACCTGCTCGTGCCCGCGTGCGCGGAGGCGCACCGCGAGGAGATCGGGATCGACCCACTGCGCCGCGATCCGGACGGGTTCCGGTGGCGGACGCGCTCCCAGATCGAGGAGCGTCGCTCGTGGATCTGGGTGGAGGACGGCGTCATCTGCTTCAAGGCGGAAGCGTCGGCGTGGACTCCGTCGGCCGTGCAGCTCCAGCAGGTCTGGGTCGATCCCACGATGCGCAACCGCGGCTATGCGAAGCGCGCGATGCGCGACCTCTGCCGGCTGCTGCTCGCCCGCGTGCCGACGGTGTGCCTCTTCGTCCGCCCGGAGAACGACGCGGCGATCCGCGTCTACGACGGGATCGGCATGCGGCGAACGATTGCGTACCGCTCGCTGATCTTCTGAGGTGCGGTGTCAGGCACCGCTTGCGCGGTGCCTGACACCATCGGCGTCCCGGCTAGTGGTCGCCTCCGTCGTGACCTTCGACGCTCTTCCTGTCCTGTGCGACGGGCGGGCAGAGCGTGACGAGGAACGGATCCCAGTTCCCGGCGAACCCTCCGCCGTGCTCTCCGTTGTCCCCGCCGCCACCGTTGTCCGTGCTCAGGACGTCGAGGAAGACGTCCGACTGCTCGCACAGCGGGTTCCGTCCCGGCTCGGACGGGTTCGTCGTCCCGCCGCCCGGGCCGCCGGACGAGCGGCCGTTCCGCGAGTCCGTCCAGAAGCCGTAGACGGTGTTGTTGTTGTCCGGCACGGCGACGTTGTTGTAGTCGCCGACGAAGATGCCGCCACGGAACGAGTAGTCCAGGTTGAACGGGACGTCCGAGACCTGGAAGTTCTTGAACGGCAGGCCCGTCTGGTTCGCGCCGGCGACGGTCGTCCCCGGGTCGACCGCAGCGGTTGGCTGCCGGTTCAAGGTCGCCTCGTTGGCGGTGCACTGCTGTGCGCCGGACGGGATCGCCGTGCCGGTTGCGGCCGGCGTCGCCGTCGAGGTGATGCGGCACGACGCACCGAAGAACCACGTCAGGTAGTTCCCCGGCCGGCTGCGGCTCGTCGGCCATTCCGCCTTGACGGAGTCCGTGTCGAGCCGGCGGTCGAAGAAGCCGACGCTCAGCGTCCCCGATGAGCTGACGTCGATCCACGGGAACCAGTTGTCGTTCCCGTAGTCGATCACGCCGCCGCATGCCGCATTGACGCCCGTGCCCCGTGCGAGGTCGCCCGGTGCGCGGCCGCAGTCGCGGTTCGGCGGTGTGACCGAGCGGTCGTTGTTGACCCGCGTCGGCCCGATCCACGTCTTCCCGCCGTCCGTCGAACGGAGGTAGAAGACGTCGACGTTCGAGCTCGCCGGCGTGCCGTTGCGGTTGTCGTCGAGGACGACGTAGAGGTCGTCCGCGAACGCACCACCGCGGCGGTCGGCGACGATGTTGCCGTACGAGTTGACGCGGAAGCAGCTGTTCGTGAGCGTGCTGCGGGTCTGCGCACCGCGGTTGACGCAATCGAGCCGCGTCGAGTTAGCGCGCGGATAGTTGATGTCGAAGATCGAGGACGCGAACATCGGCGGGCCGAACGTCTGGCTGCCGTCGGTCGACGTGACGACGAGATACTGATCCTCGTCCGGCGTGTTGCCGTTCAGGAAGCCGACCCAGAGCTGGCCCGTCGTCGGGTTGACGGTCGGCGTCGAGCCCTGGTTGTCGCGGCACTCGTTCGCAGCCCGGCCGACGCAGAACAGCGCCGAGCCGCTGATCACCTTCATCGCCGACCACGAGCGACCCTGATCGTCGGAGTAGCTGAGCACGATCTGCGAGCCCCCGCCGTTCGCCGCGGAGTTGAAGATCGTCCACGACACATACACGCGATCCACACCGACGACGTCGGGGTTGCACGGCGCGGGCGCGTGGTTCGGGTCGAAGCACTGCGGCGAGACGCCGGCCGGCCTCGGCCCCGTGGTGATGTACTCCTTGTCGTTGAAGTTGACACTGCTGTCCAGCAGGTCGTTGTTGTCCTGCTGGAAGCTGACGACGCCGTCACCCGGCTGCCGCGGATCGGTGTTCGGCCCCGGCGACGGCGTCGGCGTATTCGCACCGCCGAGCCGTGCGCGGCTCCAGGTGAACCCGCCGTTCGTCGACCGGGAGACGAAGACGCCGCCCGTGTCGTTGCCGCGGAAGAACGCGAGCTGGGCGTAGTACGCGACACCGGACCGGTCGAAGGCGATCGCCGGGTCGCCGCCCGAGACGATGAAGCCCTCACCGCGGCTCTGCGCCCCACCGGCGGACGGGAACGGGATGATCCCGTCGTACCAGTGCTTCCCGCGATCGGTGGTCGCGTAGAAGCCGGACGATCCCGTGCCGAGCCGGTAGTCGTTGGCGCCGCCCACGAGGTTCGAGTTGTTCGCCGGATTGACGTCGAGGCTCGTCTCGTCCTGCGGCAGGCACGTGTAGTCCTGGTTCGCGCGGATGTTCCCGCTCTGGTTCGAGATCTTCTCGACCGCGTCGATCTGGCGACGGTCGAGTGGCTGCGCGGTGTCACCCTTCGCCCTCAGGCCTGCCTGCGGGCACTCCGTCAGGAAGTTGCCGACGGCGACGTCGCGGAGCTCCGCGGTCCCGTCTTGGGTGATTGCGTCCTCGTCATCCCCGGTGAACGCAGCGCCCGGGTCGAGAAGGGCGCCCGCGCCCCCCGCGAAGGCCATGAGCCCGAGAACGGCGGCTATTGCCACAAGCAGCAGCGCCGCTGGACGGCCGAATCGCTTCATGTGCTCCCCTTTCCGGTGTGATTCCGGATTGCCCTGTCCCCTATGCCAAACCGCGGGACCATAAGCCGGACCGAGTGTCGGATGCAAGCTGGAGGGGCATACTTTCAATAATGAAAGCCGTGCTTTCAGCCGTGCTCGCCGGCCTCGTCCTGGCGTCGTGCGCCGCTGCGGCGTCGACTGCCCGGCCGGCCCTGCGCCTCGTACAGTCGCAGCCGCCGATCGTCAGCGGGTCGCACTTCCACCCGGCGGAGCGCGTCAAGGTCACCTTCAACGTCGGCGCGCAGCGGTTCGTGCGCATCGTGCGCACGAGTCGCTCGGGTTCGTTCTCCGCGAGCGCCGCTCCCGGAGCTCTCGATCGCTGCGGCGACCTGCTGCTCGTCATCGCGGTCGGGCTGCGCGGTGACAGCGCGCGCGTGAAGCTGCAGCTGCCGGACTGCCCGCCGCAGCCGTAGTCAGCGAGCTTTCGCCATGCGCCGCTCCTGCGCGCGCGCGAGCTTCAGTGCGTCCGCGAGCGTGAGCTTGCCGTCGAAGCCGTTGACGCTCACCGAGGCGGTGGCGTTCCGCTCGCGCCAGGCGATCGTGAAGTACCGAACCGCGAACTGCCCGCTTCCGGTCGTGAATGTGAACGAGTGCGCTTCGTCACCGAGGCCTGCGAGCGCGTTGCCCGTCGCGTCGTGGTACTGCAGGAGGTACGCGCCGTAGTCCTTCTTGGCGCCGTCGTCGGTCGCGAACAGATCGAGGCGCGACTCGACGACGAGCGGCCCGCGGGTCTCGTTGCCGCCGGCTCGCTTGAAGCGGGCCTTCCAGCCGCCGATGCGGTCGAAGCGGGTCGTGTCGAAGCGGGGCCCGGGCAGCCGGTCGGCCAGCACCTGCTTGCCGCCGTCGAATTGCGTGAACGCAGGCCCGAGCGCCGACTGCTGGAGCACGAGCCCCGGCGCCGCCGACGTCGAGATCGCATCGTGCTTCGCCGAGCCGCCGCCACAGCCCGCCACGACGAGAGCCGCCGCGGCTCCGAGAACGATGAGCGCCCGCACCGCGGTGAACCTTACGCGCGCTTTACGCACCGCGTGTTCACCCTTTACGCAACGGACCCACGGTGCGCCGGTGAAGCAGGTCCTTGCGGCAGCCCTGTGTGTCCTGGCTCTCTCCCCCTCCTCTGGAGCCGCGGCGCCGGGGCTGCTGCTTGGCGTCGACGACGACTCGCTCAAGTGGTACTCCCACACGTCGTCACTCCTCTCCATCTACGACAGCCTGGGGCTCGACGCCGTGCGCGTGACTCTCGACTGGAGCCCCGGGGAGTCGTTTCCCGTCGGCACGCAGCGCACCGAGCTCCAACGGGTCGCCACCGCCTCGCACCGGACGCGGATCGTCATCGCCGTCACCGGCCCCGCGCAGCAGCCGCCTGCTGACGACGCCACGCGCGCGTCCTACTGCGGGTACATCGCGAACATCCTGCGCCGCTATCCATCGATTCACGACGTTGCGATCTGGACCGAGCCGAACTCGACGACGTTCTGGCAGCCGCAGAAAGGCGCGCCGGCCGCGTATGAGGCGCTGCTCGCCGCGTGCTGGGACACGCTGCACGCCGTCGACCCCGGCGTGAACGTGATCGCGACGAGCGCGCCTCACACCGGCGCGAAGCACTGGTACGAGGAGCTCGGGAAGGCATACCGCTCGAGCATGCGCTCTCAGCGCATCTTCGACACCGTCGGCCACAA
Organism: Gaiellaceae bacterium; assembly: GCA_041486645.1. Lineage (GTDB taxonomy): Bacteria > Actinomycetota > Thermoleophilia > Gaiellales > Gaiellaceae > Palsa-739. The sequence continues at coordinate 6,054 of JBGPLW010000087.1, forward strand.
CGCGTATCCCGACACCTCGAGCGAGGCGCCGAGCGCGAAGCACAAGAAGGGCTCGATCGACCAGGGCGACCTCGGCCGTCTGCTTGCCGCGCTGCACAAGGGCTTCGACAGGACGGCCCAGCCGGTGCCCGGCCAGGGCGGCGTGTCCGTCTGGTACATGGAGGACGGCTTCCAGACGATCCCCGGCCTCGCCGTCTACACCGGAGTCGAGACCGATCGCAGCCCGGTGTCGGAGGCGCGTCAGGCCGAGCAGCTGCGCGCAGCGGTCGAGCTCGCGTACTGCCAGCCCGCGGTCGGCGCCTTCTTCAACTTCGAGCTCCGCGACGAGCCGTCGCTCGGCGGCTGGCAGTCCGGCCTCCTGCGCCCCGACTGGAGCGCGAAGCCGTCTTTCGCCTCGTATGCCGATGCGATTCGCGCGGTCCGGGCGGGGTCGATCGCCTGCAAGTGAACCGGCGTCGTGAATCCCCGAACGAGTGATAGATAGAAGCCGCCGCCACCACCGATGATCCGGGGCAGTGAGGTTGAAGCGTCTAACTGCGGCGACGCTGGCTACTTCTGCTGTCGTGTTCGGGGTCTCTGTCCTCGCCGGCAACGGTCGTGCCCAGTCGGCCAAACCCGTCACGTTCGTGTGCTCGGCTGCCGACAAGCAGTTCATCGCGACCGTGAGCACGAACCTGACCCAGCTCAGCTACTGGTCGGATGCCCTCGTGAGCAACGACGTCGCGCCGAGCGTCGTCGTCCAGCAGGCGAAAGCCGAGGCGGTGCAGGTCGGCCAGACGCAACCGCAGGACCGAACCCTGCTTGCGACCCGCGGCCTGCTCGGCTCGATGTTCCTCGAGTACTCGAAGGCCGTCACCGCGACCTCACAAGGACGAAGCGGCGACAAGCACATGACGACCGCATGGCGTCTCGCGCACGCGGTGCACGACCTGCTCACGGGCGCAAAGGGCGGGCTCGGCGCACAGGGCTGCGACGTCTCGCCGCTTCTCACTTCTTAGCGCGTTAAGCGACAATCTCCGCGTGGAGAGCGGTGCGCTGCGAGCGCGGATCGAAGAGCACGTCCGTGGCGAGGATCTCATCGCCCCGGGCGGGGAGATCTGCTGCCTCGTCTCCGGCGGAGCCGACTCGACCTGCCTGTGGCATGCGCTCAAGGAGCTCGGCTATCGCGTCTCGGCCGTGCATGTGAACCACCGGCTCCGCGGCGAGGCCTCCGAGGCGGACGCCCGCTTCTGCCGCGAGGTGCTCGGCGCCTCCGTCGTCGAGCTCGACGGCGCGGGCCTGAGCGAGGCGGCCCTCCGCGAGCAGCGCTACTCCGTCCTACCCGACCGGCTCCGCGCCACCGGGCACACCGCGTCGGATCAGGTCGAGACGATCCTCTACCGGCTCGTCTCGCGCGGAACCGCGACCGGGATCGGCGCGCGGCGCGCCGACGGCGTCGTCCGGCCGCTGCTCGCCGTCTGGCGTACCGAGACCATCGAGTACTGCCAGGCGCAACACCTGCCGTTCCGGGTCGATTCGAGCAACCCCGACACGAAGCGCGGTCTCCTCCGCGACGAGGTGCTGCCGCTCCTCCGGAGGCTCCATCCGGCCGCCGACGCGAACATCCTGCGCGCCCTCGACGCCCGCGAGACGTTGCCGCCGGCGCTCGCCGAGCTGCTCGCCTCGCAGGTGGGCTCGAAGCGCGTCGACCTCGGCGGCGGCCGCCAGGCGGTGCGCGAGTACGACCGCGTCTGGCTCGAGCACGGGCCTGTCGACATCGACGGCGAGGTCACCTGGGGCGAGTGGCGCATCAGCTCCTCGCTGCAAGGCCTTAAGGTACGAGGCTCGAGGCCCGGGGACCGCCTCGCCGGGCGCAGGAAGAAGATTCAGGACGTGTTCGTCGACGCGAAGATCCCCCAATCGGAACGCGAGGCCTGGCCGCTCGTCGTGCGCGGAGACGACGTGATCGCGGTGCCCGGAATCGTCGAGCACCCTCAGGTGACGGCGTATCCGCGTAGGCTCGACGGAGCGGAACAAGACGCGGAGGTGCCGGCTCCGCCGGCGCCGGAGCGTGAAACGTGAGCGCGACCGAGCTCGAACGCGCGGTCACCGACGTCCTGATCGACCGCGACACGCTGCAGCGCCGGATCGCGGAGCTCGGCGAGGAGATCTCGGCCGACTACGCCGGCCGCGACCTGCTGCTCGTCGGGGTGCTCAAGGGCGCCGTGTTCTTCATGGCCGACCTGATGCGGGGGCTGACGATCCCGTGCGAGATCGACTTCATGGCGATCTCGAGCTACGGCGACTCGACCGACTCCTCGGGCGTGGTGAGGATCCTCAAGGATCTCGACATCAACATCGAGGGCCGCGACGTCCTCGTCGTCGAGGACATCATCGACTCGGGGCTCACCCTGTCCTATCTGATGCGCAACCTCGAAGCACGCGAGCCGGCGAGCCTCGAAATCTGCGCGCTCCTGACAAAACCCGAGCGGCGGGAGATCGAGGTGCCCGTTCGCTACGTCGGGTTCGAGATCCCGAACCGGTTCGTGATCGGCTACGGCCTTGACTTCGGCGAGCGGTACAGAAACCTGCCGTATGTCGGCATTCTCGACCCGAGCTTGATCCCTGAAGGGGCGTAACTCAAACCGGCGAATCAGGGTTGACGAAGTAAGTCGTCAGGTACCCTGCTGAACAGAGGCCTCGTTTGAACCGTTTCTTCCGCAGCGCGCTTTTCCCGCTGATCATCATTGCAGCGCTGGTCTGGCTGGCCTTGCAGACCCTCGGCGGCAGCGGGACGAAGACGACCGCGTGGACGACGTCGCAGGCCTACCAGCAGATCCGGGACAACCCGACCTCGATCGACCAGGTGACGGTCGACCCGAACAAGCAGTCGCTCCAGCTCGTCGTCGGCGACAAGAAGTACAGCGTCCACTACGCGAACGCGCAGTCCGAGGCGGCGCTCGAGCAGGTCATGCTGAAGCAGAACGTCCAGTTCAACTCGAAGGGCGTCGGCTCGTCGCCGTGGTGGTCGATCCTCACCTCGCTCCTGCCGTTCGTGCTCCTCTTCGGCTTCTGGATCTTCCTGATGAACCAGGTGCAGGGCGGCGGCTCGAAGGTGATGAGCTTCGGCAAGTCGCGCGCGAAGCGGATGACGCCGGACGCGCCGAAGATCGGCTTCAAGGACGTCGCGGGGGTCGACGAGGCGGTCGAGGAGCTCGGGGAGATCAAGGAGTTCCTCGAGAACCCGAAGAAGTTCCAGGCGCTCGGCGCGCGCATCCCGAAGGGTGTGCTGCTGTACGGGCCTCCGGGCACCGGTAAGACGCTGCTCGCGCGCGCCGTCGCAGGCGAAGCTGGCGTCCCGTTCTTCTCCATCTCGGGCTCCGACTTCGTCGAGATGTTCGTCGGTGTCGGCGCATCGCGTGTGCGCGATCTGTTCGAACAGGCGAAGCAGGCGTCGCCGTGCATCATCTTCATGGACGAGATCGACGC
>JBGPLW010000088.1:0-9432 GCA_041486645.1 Gaiellaceae bacterium
CAGCGGGCCGAGGAAGGCGTCGCGCTCGCGCAGACTCAAAGCTTTCACGCGTTGGCAACCGACGTGATGGCTGTGTACACCGACATCACATCCCGCCGGCGCGCTCCCGCGCCGCGCTCGCCACTCGACGACCGGGACTGGATCGTCGTCGACCTGCACATGCACACGACGTGGTCGCACGACTGCTCGATCGAGATCGACGACCTGCTCGACCACGCGGAGGCCGAGGGGCTCGGGGCGATCGCCGTCACCGACCACAACGTCTTCGGCGGCGCACTCGAGGCCACCGAGCGCTCGCGCGGCCGCGACCTCGTCGTCATTCCCGGCGAGGAGGTCAAGACCGACGGCCAGGGCGAAGTGATCGGGCTCTTCCTCACCGAGGAGATCCCGCGCGGGCTCTCATTCGCGGACACCGTCGAGGCGATCCGCGCCCAGGGCGGCCTCGTCTACGTGCCTCATCCGTTCGACCGCCTCCACGCGATCCCCGACCCCGCGACGCTCCATCGCCATCTCGCCGAGATCGACGTCTTCGAGGTCTACAACGCGCGCCTGCTCTTCGAGGCCTACAACGTCGAGGCGGCGCGATTCGCGCGCAAGTACAACCTCACCGCGGGCGCCGGCTCCGACGCCCACGTGCTCCAGGGCGTCGGGACGGGCGCGGTGCGGATGCGCCGGTTCGAGGGCCCGGAGGAGTTCCTCGTGTCGCTGCGCGGCGCGGAAGTCCTGCGCCGTCCGAAGTCGCTCGCGTACCTCCAGGGATTGAAATGGGTCGCCCAGGCCAAGGAAAGGGTCCGGTAGAGGCGAACCATCGTTGGGGACTCAGGTGACAGTGGCGACCGACGAAATCTATGAGAAGTACCTGCAAAAGGCGATCACCGAGATCAACGCTCTCGGTGACGAAGTCGCGCAGGCAGCGAGCGGCACCCGCGTGCCGGTCGTCGGCTCGGGCCATCCGCTCGCCGACGTCTTCCTGCTGAAGTACGCGCCGCAGGCGTCGGAGCTCCAGGAGGGGGTTGCGTTCTACGGACGCTCCGGCAACGCGCTCTTGAAGTCGCTGCAACGGCTGCGCGTCGACGCGATGGCGATCTACGGCACGAATTGCCTGAAGTTCGCCGACGGCGACGAGGAGGAGTCGCGGCCGTTCCTTCTGCGCGAGTTGCACATCGTCCAGCCGAAGCTCGTCGTCGCGATGGGCGAGCAGGCCGTCGCTTTCCTCAACTCGGTGAAGTTCCCGCTGGCCCGCGAGCTCGACGCGGCCGCAGGCGAGCTGCAGAAGTTCACGCCGACGATCGACGCGCTCGTCACGCCGGACATCGACCAATCCCTCGACGAGCAGCCGGACAAGACGCGGTTCTGGAACGCGTTCAAGCTGCTCGGCGACTGGTGGGCATCTCTACCTCCCTATTAGGCGCAAGTGCCGGAATCCGCTCGCGCGGACTCCGGCACGCGCGAAGACCCCTAAAGGCGGCCGCGTGCGCGGCCGCTGTCGGCTGATGGTCGAGCGTCTTTCGGCCTCACGCGGTCGCGTCTTCGTCGCGCTGGCCGCGTGTGTGCTCACGTGGTTCATCGTGGCGCCGCATCTGGCGCGCGTCGGCCTCTGGCCGGCGATCGTGATCGTCGCGGTCGCGGTCATGCCGGCGACGCTCGGGCTCGTGCTGATCGCACTGCCGCTCTGGTCGAAACGCAGGCTCCTCCTCCCTGCGACGATCGCGCTCGCACTGCTCGCGCTCGTCTTCAGCCTTCTCGGCTGGGGGCTCCCCGCGAACTTCGCGAAGCTCTGGGCGGCGGTGTTCGCCGGCTGGGCGTTCCTGACGCTCTTCGAGCAGCTGTCGTGGGTCGTGATCGTCGCGTGCGTCATCCCCGCCGTCGACGCGATCTCCGTCTGGCACGGGCCGACGAAGGCGATCACCGAGCACCACTTCGAGGTGTACACGGCGGTCGCGATCGCGTTCCTCGTTCCCGGTGGCGGCGCAGCGTACCTCGGCCCGCCGGACGTGCTCTTCTACGCGCTCTTCCTCGCTGCGGCCGCGCGCTGGCACCTTCGCGTTTTCGGGACTTGGTTCGCGATGACGTTCATGTACGGCTTCACCGTCGTGCTCGCGAACGCACTCGACGTCGGCGGCCTGCCGGCGCTGCCGTTCCTCTCCTTCGGCTTCCTCGTCGCGAACGCCGACCTGCTGTGGGCTACGCGCCGGTCGGCGGGTTCGTCGTCGTCACCTTCTTCCTCGGGTGACGACCCGGCGCCGAGCTGACCGACGTCTCGCCGATCGAGAACGGCGAGCGGAAGGACGCGATCACCGAGAGCACGATCGCCGTCGAGACCGCGAACCAGCCTGCCGCCGAGTCGTAGCCGCGCAGGACCATGAGGAACCCGAGCCCGATCGCGGCGAAGCCGAGAGTCCAGGCCGGCCCTTGCTGCCACAGGTGAAACCGCTTCGTCGCGCTCGTCACCTGCACATGCAGGTTCGCGCTGTCGTCGATCTCCGCGGGATCGACCGTTGTCCGGGCCGCAACCGGAGCGCTGTCGTTACCCATCGCGCCCTCCGTGGTTGACCGCAGAAGATTGTCACGCGGAGCCGCGCGGATCAAGAAGTCAGGGGTCTGACCCCTTCGGGGTCAGACCCCGCCGTTGGAACGCTCGAGCAGAGCCACTGCCTCGACGTGCGGCGTGTGCGGGAACATGTCGACCGGGGTGACGCGCTTGAGCTCGTAGCCGTACTCGTCCTGGAGCAGCTTCACGTCCGAGGCGAGCGTGGTCGGGTTGCACGAGACATAGACGAGACGCTTCGCGCCGATCTCGCCGAGCCGCCGCAGCGCCTTGCCTGCGAGGCCCGCGCGCGGCGGGTCGACGACGACGACGTCCGGCTGGCCCGAGCGGTCGAGGAGCTCCTGTGTCACCTGTCCGACGTTGCCCGCGAAGAATGCCGCGTTCGTGATGCCGTTCAGCTCGGCGTTCTCGAGCGCGCAGGCGACGGACTCCTCCGAGACTTCGATCCCCCACACGGTGAGCGCGTGCGACGCCATCGAGAGCCCGATCGTGCCGATGCCGCAATAGAGATCCCAGACGGTCTCGCCGCCTGTGAGCTGCGCCGCCTCGCGGGCGAGCGCATAGAGCTTCTCCGCCATCCCGGTGTTCGTCTGGAGGAACGCGTTCGGCCGGACGCGGAAGCGCAGTCCGCCGAGCTCCTCCTCGATCCACTCCTCGCCCCAGAGCAGCTGCGTCGGCAGGTTCGTCACCTCCGACAACGTGTCGTTCACGGCCCAGTGCACCGAGCGCACCTCGGGGAAGCGGCGGAGGACGTCGACGAAGTAGCCCTGCTCGAACTTGTCGCCCTTCGCCGTCACGAGCTGGACGAGCGCCTGGCCGGTGTTGCGAGCTTCGCGGACGATGAGGTGGCGCAGGTAGCCGGTGCCGTCCTCCTGCGAGTACGCCTCGAGCCCCTCTTCGCGCGCCCAGTCGCGTACCGCTGCGCGGATCCCGTTGGTGAGGTCCGTCGTCAGCCAGCACTTCTCGATGTCGAGGACCTCGTCCCAGCGCCCGGCCCGGTGGAAGCCGAGCGTCGGCCCGGACTCGGTGCGCGTGAACGAGTACTCGAGCTTGTTGCGGTAGTGGAAGATCTCCGGCTCGCACGGGACGATCTCCTCGAGCGGCGGCTCCGCGATCTTCGCGAGGCGCTGGAACGCGTCGCGCACCTGCGACTGCTTCTGCGCGAGCTGCGCCCCGTACTCGAGATCCTGGAAGCGGCAGCCGCCGCAATCCGGGAAGTGTGCGCATGGCGCCTCGACGCGCGCCGGCCCCGGCCGCACGACCTCGGTCGCAAGCGCCTCCGCGTGCGATCGCTTCACTTTCGTGACGCGCGCGCGGACACGGTCGCCCGGCAGCCCGTGCCGGACGAAGACGACGAAGCCGTTCAGCCGCGCGACGCCGTTACCGCCGTACGCGAGCGACTCGACGTCGAGCTCGACCTCCTCGTCCTTGTGTACCGGAGCAGCCACCGGGCCACAGTAACTACCGGAACTTCGGATGCAGCGGCAGCAGGAGCGGCGGACGCGGCGCCTGCGAGAAATTGAAGTCCTTCCGCAGGTTGCCGAGGATCTTCACGTTCTCCCGCACGGTCGGCCGGGGGTCGGGGCGACCGTCGGTTTTCGGGTTGAGCCGCTGCCCATGGAGGAAGTCGTCCTCGATGAACTTCAGGTAGGCGTCGAAGCTCAGCACCTGGTGGTCGATGTAGCCGCGCCTCGCGTAGGGGCTGATCACGAGCGCGGGTACGCGCATGCCGTACCCGTTCTGGTCGACGACCGGCGGTTTCACGTGGTCGTAGAAACCGCCCCAGTCGTCCCACGTGAGGAAGATCGCGGTCGACTTCCAGTCGGGGCTGCGCATGACCTCGTTGATCACGCTCGTCACGAACGTCTGGCCTTTCGAGACGAGCGCGGGCGGATGCTCGCTCACCGCGTCGGCGGGCGTGACCCACGAGACCGCGGGGAGCGTGCCGCTCCGCGCCGCCGTGAGGAACTCCTCGAACGGCGCGACGTTCTCACGCTGGCCGTCCTGCCTCACCGTGTCGAACCAAGGCAGCGGGTTCCAGATCCCGGGAGTCTTCGCGTTCTGCTTGATCTGCTTGCAGAACATCGCGCCGTCGGCGCAGTCGGGCTGCGCGCCGTTGAACACGTAGTACCGCCACGACACGTGATCGCGGTGCATCAGATACGTCAGGTCGGTCCACGCGTAGTCGGGGATCGCACCCGTCGGGTTCTGCGGCTCGCCAGGCGGCGAGCCCGGAGCCTGGATCGCGTTCACGCAGCTCGTCGGGTCGCCGGCGCGCGCGCACCTCGCCGACCAGCCCGAGACGAGGGCGAGATGCACGGGCATGCTCCACGACGTCGTCGGCTCGAACATGTGGTCCTGTAGGACGAAGTGGCGCGCGTAGCTCCAGTAGTTCGGGATCTCGCGCGCGTTGTGGTAGCCCATCACGTCCGGCTTCTTCGGCGAGAGCGAGCACGCCGGCGAGTTGATGTGCACGCGGCAGAAGTGGCGGCGGCCGGATTCGGCGCTCGCGACGAACCCGTTCATGCGGCCGCCCGCGATGTCGCGCATCGCGTCGACGTGGTCGTGGGGGCCGCCGAAGTTCTTGTTGCGCCGGCTGTGGTAGGGCCGGTCGCAGCCGCCGCGCAGCGGGTCCGGCACACACACGTTCTTCGGCAGGCCGTCCGCACCGGGGTACGTGCCGAAGTAGGAGTCGAACGAGCGGTTCTCCTGCATGATCACGACGATGTGCCGGATCTTGTGGATGCCGGTCAACGGCGCAGCGCCCGCACGCGCAGGTAAGACGAGCACGGCTACCGCCGCCGCAGCAAGCACGACCCGACTCACCTACGCGAAATTAGCGAAGCGAGGTGACGAAGACCTTGCGATCGCGCGGTCCGTCGAACTCGCAGAAGAAGATGCCCTGCCACTGACCGAGCGCGAGCTTGCCGTCGCGGAGCGGGATCAGGATCTGCGTGCTCGTCAGCGACGAGCGAACGTGTGACGGCGCGTTCGGCCCGTCGGGATCTTCGACGTGCTTCCAGTCCCAGCCGTCGTCGACGATCCTCTGCATTGCGTTCTCGAGATCCTCGGCGACGAGCGGGTCGGCGTGCTCGTTGATCGTGACCCCGGCCGTCGTATGGGGGACGTAGACGAGCGCGGCGGCCGCCCCGTTGGGCTCCCCGAGCGCCTGCTGCACCTGCTCGGTGATGTTGACGAGCTGGGTCTTCCGCTCGGTCTTGAGACTGATCTCTTGCACGGGGTTATCCTAGGCACGCCGTGCCGACGCCGCTCGACCAACGACAGCTCGACGCCCTCCGGGCAGAGGCCGACCGCTTCATCGCGGAGCTCGACGAGGAGGCCTACCTCCACTTCGCGGGCCTCAAGGAGACGTACGACCTCGTGCCGATCTACGAGCGGCATGCCGAGCTGACGAAGCTCGACACCGCCCTCGGCATCGGCGCCTCCGTCAACGGCGGCCGCAACGTGCGCGAGCTCTGGCGGTTCGCATGCGAGGGCTACCTCGGCAACTTCGTGAGCGAGGAGGAGGAGAAGATCGCCGAGGCCGAGACGAAGACCGTGCAGGTCGGCGACGAGGCCATCCCCTACCGCGACCTGCGCCCGCGCATCGCGAACGCCGACGACCGCGACGAGCGGCAGCGCCTCGAGCTCGCCCGGAACGAGGCGACCGAGGAGCACAACGGGCTCTACGGCCGCAAGCACCAGGTTGTGCACCGCGAGACCGAGCGGCTCGGCTCGACGAACTACACCGAGCTCTACCGCGGCTTCGGCTACCCGCTCGACGATCTCGCCGACCAGTGCCGCCGCTTCCTCGCGTCGACCGAGCAGCTCTGGGAGGACGCGGGCGACCGTTTCTTCCGCAGCCGCATCGGCGTCGGGCTCGGCGAGATCGAGCGCTGGGACGTGACGCGCGTGTGGCGCGGCGTGGCGTGGGACTCCGCGTTCCCGAAAGACCGCATGCTGCCTGCCCTCGAGAAGACTCTCGGTGACTTCGGCGTCGACCTGCACGCGCAGCTGAACGTCGAGCTCGACCTCGAGGACCGACCGAACAAGTCGCCGCGCGCGTTCTGCGTGCCGATCGAGGTGCCCGAGCGCGTCATCCTCGTGATCAAGCCGCAGGGCGGGCCGGACGACTGGCGCGCGCTCTTCCACGAAGCCGGACACACCGAGCATTTCGCGCACACGTCGGCGTCGCTCTCCGTCGAGGAGCGCCGGCTCGGCGACAACGCGGTCACCGAGGGCTGGGCGATGCTGCTCGAGCACTTGACGATCGATCCGGTGTGGCTCGACCGGCGGCTCGACTTTCCCCGTCCGCACGAGTTCGCGGCCGAGGGTGCGACGCAGCTGCTGTGGCTGCTGCGCCGCTACTGCGCGAAGCTCTTGTACGAGATCGAGTTCCATACGGTGTCCGATGTCGCGACGATGCGCCCGCGGTACGTCGAGCTACTCGGCGACGCGCTGAAGGTGAACCCGAGCGACACCGACTATCTCGCGGACATCGACGACGGGTTCTACGCGTCGAACTACTTGCGCGCGTGGGCGTTCGAGGCGCAGATGCGCGCGTTCCTGCGCGAGAAGTTCGGCAACGCATGGTTCACGCGCAAGGACGCAGGCTCGCTCATCCGCGAGCTGTGGTCGGAAGGGCAGAAGCCGACCGCCGACGAGATCCTCCTGGACGTGACGGGCGCGACGCTCGAGCTCGAGGCCGCGGCCGACCGCGTGCGCGAGGCGCTGGCCGCGGCGTAGAAGACGACTGCAACCTGCTTGAAAGCAGGTTGCAAGAAACGCGTCTCTCAGCAACCAGGCTTCAGCCTGGTTGCAGTCGTTGGAACGATCGCCGTGCGACTGCGTATGCTCCGGACCGCATGCTGCCGCTGAAGGACAACGTGCCGACGCGGTCGACGCCGTACGTCACGATCAGCCTGATCGTCGTGAACCTTCTCGTCTGGTTCTGGGAGCTCCGCACGCCCGGCGTCGACGTGCACGTCTTCAAGGACGGCTACTACCCGTGCACCGTCCACGGGCCGTGCCACATCCCCGTGAATGTGCTGATCCATCCGCTGCCGTGGTACGAGGGCGTGTTCACGTCGATGTTCATGCACGCGAGCTGGGAGCACATCCTCGGCAACATGCTCTTCCTCTGGATCTTCGGCAACAACATCGAGGACTCGCTCGGGAGGGTGCGCTTCCTCGTCTGGTACATCGCAGCGGGGCTCGCGGCGACCGCGCTTCAGACGGCGATCACGCTCACGGCCGGCACCGTGACGGACGCGAGCATCCCGAATATCGGCGCAAGCGGCGCCATCGCGGGCGTGCTCGGCGCGTACTTCGTGCTGCTCCCCCGCGCCCGAGTCCTGACGGTGATCTTCTTCGGGATCATCTTCATCCGCGAGATCCAGGCCTACTGGTTCCTCGGCGTCTGGATCGCGCTCCAGATCTGGTCCGGCGGCTTCTCGATCCTCCATCCTCAGTCGGGCGGCGGCACCGCGTTCTTCGCGCACATCGGCGGCTTCGTCTTCGGGATCGCAACCATCCTGCTCATCGTCAAACGGCGCCCGACGGCGCCCATGTCGCGCCACCCAGTCTGGTGAGGTTCGAGGAGCACGTCAGCCGCGCGGTCGCCTCGCTCCCGGCGGAGCTGCAGGAGGCGGTCCGGAACCTCGAGCTCTCGGTCGAGGACGAGCACCCGGAGGACCCCGACCTCTTCGGCCTCTACGAGGGCGTGCCGCTCCCGGAGCGCGGCGACTGGGCCGGAGAGCTGCCCGACCGGATCCGCATCTTCCGGCTCCCGCTCGTCGAGTCGTTCCCCGATCCCGCGGAGCTCGAGGAGGAGATCCGGATCACCGTTCTCCACGAGCTCGCCCACTATTTCGGGCTCGACGAGGATCGCCTCGAGGAGCTCGGATACTCCTGATTCCCTGAGGAATGTCCGAGGAATGTCGGGCGCGTGTCCCGCGTTACAAGGGGCATGAATACGAATCTCTCCGAAATCCACGCGGAGATCGAGCGCCTCAGTGAGGAGCGTGCCGAGCTCTGGCATCGCCTCTCCGCCGAGTACGACCCCCAGATCAAGGAGGAGATCCGCCGGCGCGACGCGGAGCTCGACCACCTCTGGGACGACCATCGAGCCCTTCGGGCCCGGGTGCGCTTCGGCGACCGCGCGGCGATCGTCGCCCGCGCGCGGGTCGAAGAGCGCCTCGAACGCGCCGCCTAGCAGGCCTCCAAGCCTTCCCTCCGCCGGCCTGCCGATCCCTCACAAGGGGGTCGACAGGCCGGACCTCCAGTTCGATCCTGTAGAGGTCGTCACTGCGGCGCCGATCCTCGACCGAGGGAGCACGCCGCGTGACCCAGCCCAAGACCTCAGAGCCGGCGCTCGAAGAGCGTGAGCTCGAGCTCGCCATGCGCGAGGCCGAGCTGAACCGCCGCGAGGCGGCGCTCCGGCGCGCCGAGGTCGAGGACGACGGGCCGCCGCTCATCCCGGGCCGCCGCGACGAGCTCGAGGCGGAGCTGACCGAGCGCATCGCGATGCTCGAGCGCCGCGAGAAGGAGCTGCTCCGGACGGTCGAGGCGGTCGACGCGCAGCGGCAGCGGCTCGAGGACGTCCGCGCCGACTACGAAGCGCGCCGCGACACACTCGCAGCGCGCGCCAAAGAGGTCGAAGCAGAGCGCGACCGGCTGCGCGAGCAGCAGGCGCGACTCGTGAGCGCAAGCCTCGAGCTCCAGACGAGTCAGGCCGAGGCAGCGGTCGCCGCCGCCGTCGCCGCCGCGCGGGCGAAGCCGATCGACCCGATCCCGGCGACGACCGACGCGCTGAAGGAGCCGCCGGCACCGCCCGTTCCCGCGGCGCCGCTCTCGATCGACGAGTGGTGGGCGAAGCAGCTCGG
>JBGPLW010000089.1:0-9383 GCA_041486645.1 Gaiellaceae bacterium
CGATCCTGAAGAAGACGACCGTCGAGGAGATGCGCACGGTGCAGACGATCGCCGACCACCTCCGCTGGACGGGCGGCTACGGGCTCGGCCTTCAGTTGCTCCGCGACGGCGAGCGCATCCTCGCCGGGCACGGCGGCTCGATGCCCGGCTTCATCGCCGGCGTCTACGTCGCGCCGGTCGACAAGGTGGGTGTCGCGCTCCTCACGAACTCGAGCACCGCCCGCCTCGGTGCGCTCGCACAGAAGCTCGTCGCGGAGACGGTCGACCGCTGGCCCGTGCCGCCGGAGCCGTGGCAGGTCGACGAGCCGCCGCCCGACGACGTCGTGCCGCTCCTCGGCATCTGGTTCATGGAGGGCGACCAGGTCGTCTTCCGCTGGCGCGAGGGAAAGCTCGAGGCGCAGTTCGCCGACGCCGCCGACTGGGAGGAGCCTGCCGTGTTCGCGCGCGAGTCGGCCGACCGCTGGCGCGTCGTCTCCGGTTGGGAGCACGGCGAGCTGCTCCGCATCGAGCAGGACCGCATGGTGCTGGCGGGCTACCCCGTCACGCGCGCGCCCTCAGTCTGGGTCTAGCGACGACCTACTCGTACTGCAGCGCTTGGAGCACGTTCAGCCGGCCGGCGCGCCGCGCGGGGAAGATCGCGGCGACGAGGCCCGCGATGATCGCTGCGACGACGAAGACGATCAGCGTCGTCCACGGGATCGTGAAGGCCGGATAGTTGATCGCCTTGCCGACCATCAGCGCCAGCACGATGCCGACGGGGATGCCGAGCGCAGCTCCGAGGAGCGCGGTGATGATCGCTTCGTGGCGGATCATGTTGCGCACCTGGCGCCGCGTCATCCCGACCGCGCGCAGCATGCCGATCTCGCGCGTGCGCTCGAACACCGTCAGGACGAGCGTGTTCACGATGCCGAAGAGGCTGATCACGATCGAGAGCGAGAGCAGCACGTACAGGAGCTTCAGCAGCAGGTTGATGCCGCGCTCCTGCGTGTTGATGAACTGCGACCGCGTCTGGATCTTCGCGTCGGGGAAACGGGCGAGCGCGCGCTTCAACTGCGCCGTCGTGGCGTCGGTGACGCCACTGCTCGTCTTCACGAACGCAAACAGGTTCTGCGGGTTCGCGTACTCGCGGTCGAACCGCTTCGCGGAGATCGTCACTTCCCCGAACGGCGAGCCGCCCTTCGGCGGGTCGAAGATGCCGAGCAGCTTGAGTTCGAGCGTCGTCCCCGTGGGCGTCTTCAGGTAGATCGGCGAGCCGGCCTCGAGGTTGTGACTCTTCGCGTAGGCCTTCGCGACGAAGGCGCCGTTCTGGCCGAGCTGCGCGGGCGTCTGGACGCTGCCGGCGAGCCACTTGACGTCGACCACCGTCGTGACGTCCGGCTCGACGGCGGTGACGCCGATCCGGTGGCCGAAGGCCTCGCCCTCGCCGGCGCGGACGCCGCTCACGACCTCGACGCCCGGCAGCCCCCGCAGCGCGCTCTCGGACGCAATCGACGTTGGCGTGAACCCGTTCTGGGACGTGAGCGCGTAGTCGGCGCTGAAGAGCTTGTTGACGGAGTCCGCGAACGTCGTCTTGATGCCGGCCGCGAGGACGGACACGAGCGTCACGAGCGTCAGCCCGATCATCAGTGCCGACGCCGTGGAAGCCGTGCGTGACGGATTGCGGATCGAGTTGCCGCGCGCGAGCATTCCGGCCGCGCCGCCGAGGCGTGTTGCGGGCCAGCCGAGGACGCGTGCGACTGGCGGCACGAGCGTCGGCGCGAGCATCGCGACGCCGATGAACACCGCAAGCGCGCCGACGCCGAGGGAGAGCAGGCGGAGCTTCGTCGAGAGACCGCTGACGAAGAGCCCGATGAGCATCAGTCCGAGTGCGGCGCCGATCACGACGACGGCGATGTAGGGGCCGAACCGCGCAAAGCGCGACGGCGGCAAGAGCGCGCCTTCACGCACCGCCGCGATGGGCTCGACGCGCGTCGCCCGGATCGCCGGCCGGATCGCCGCGATCAGCGTCACGAAGACTCCGACGACGAGCGCGACGATGACGGTGCGCGTCGCAAAGACCGTTCCGACCTGCGGCAGGTCGATGCCGAACGCGACGAAGAGCGCGTTCAGGAGCTTCGCAAGCGCGAGCCCGAGGAAGAGGCCGATGACCGAAGCGATCACGCCGATCACGAACGCCTCGAGTACGACCGACCAGTAGACCTGGCGTCGCGTGGCGCCGAGCGTCCGCAGCGTCGCGAGCTCGCGCATGCGCTGCGCGATCGTGATGCCGAGCGTGTTGGCGATCACGAAGGCGCCTACGAAGAGCGCGACGAAGCCGAAGGCGAGCAGGAAGTACTCGAGGATGTTGAGGAAGCCATTCGTGTCCTTGGCCGCCTGCTTCGCCTCCGCCGCGCCGGTCCGCACCTGGGCGGTCGCGGGCAAGAGCGGCCGCACCTGGGAGACGAGCTCGGCGGGGCTCACCCCGGACCGTGCGGCAATGCCGATCGAGTCGAGCTTCCCCTGCTTGTGAAAGATGCGCTGCGCCGTGGGGAGGTCGAAGATCGCGAGCGTCGCGCCGCCGAGCGAGCTCACGCGGCCACCGAACTTCACGAGGCCGACGATGCGGAACTCCTTAAGAGGGCCGCGCGTGAGCACACCGATCGTGTCGCCGATCGCAAAGTGCTTTTCACTTGCCGTCTTGGTGTCGATCGCGATCTCGCTCGAGCCGCTCGGCCAGCGGCCGCTCGTCTTGACGAGCGGGTTGAAGCGCTGGTCGCCCTTCGGGTCGACGCTGAACGCGAGGTTCGGGGCTCCGCCGCTCGAGATCACCTTGTTGTTACGGTCGACGAGCTTCGCCTCGTCGGCGACGCCGCCCTCCGCGACCGCGACGCCCGGCAGGCCGCGCACGCGCCCGAGGAGCGACTCCGGCAGCGACGGGGGCGTGATGCCGTTGTTCGCCCTGCCGCCGATCGCGCTCTTGCCGGTGATGACGGCGTCGGTGTTCTTGTAGACCTCGTTGAAGACGGTTCCGAACGCGGCCTTGATCGTGTCGGTCAGGACGTAGGTGCCGCTGATCATCGCGACGCCGAGCACGATCGACACGGCCGTCAGCAGCGCGCGCAGCTTGCGGCCTGCGAGGCCCCTGAGTGCGACCCCGATCACGAGCCGAGCGAGCTCATGACTTCGAGCACGTGCGCGGCGGTCGTGCTCCGGAGCTCCTGCACGATCAGGCCGTCGGCGAGGAAGAGGATGCGGTCGGCGATTGCGGCGGCGCGCGCCTCGTGCGTCACCATCACGGTCGTCTGGCCGTACGTCGTCACCGAGTGCCGGAGCAGGTCGAGGATCTCACCGCCCGTCTTCGAGTCGAGGTTCCCGGTCGGCTCGTCGGCGAAGAGAATCGTCGGCCGCGAGACGAGCGCGCGTGCGATCGCAACGCGCTGCTGCTGCCCGCCGGAGAGCTCTGACGGACGGTGCTTTCGCCGGTCGGTGAGCCCGGTGTCGTGGAGAAGCTCTTCGAGCCACCGCGGCTCGGCCTTCTCGCTGGCGATCGAGAGCGGCAGGACGATGTTCTCCTCGGCGGTCAGCATCGGCAGCAGGTTGAAGAACTGGAAGACGAAGCCGATGTGGCGGCGGCGGAGCCGGGTCAGCTTCGCGTCCGGCAGGGTGGTGATCTCCTCGCCCGCGATCGTGACGTTGCCGCTCGTCGGCTTGTCGAGACCGGCGAGGATGTGCATGAGCGTCGACTTGCCGGAGCCCGACGGGCCCATGACTGCGACGAGCTGGCCCGCGTCGACGTCGAGTGAGATGCCGCGGAGCGCGTCGACGGCGGTTTCGCCCTCGCCGTAGCGGCGTGTGACGTCG
This sequence comes from Gaiellaceae bacterium, assembly GCA_041486645.1. GTDB lineage: Bacteria > Actinomycetota > Thermoleophilia > Gaiellales > Gaiellaceae > Palsa-739. Next base: position 3,841 of record JBGPLW010000089.1, read on the forward strand.
TTCGCCTGAACGACGACGCCCTGTTGTGCGGGCGCCGGCGCGCCCTCTTCGATCACGGCCATGCCCGGAAGGCTATCGATCCCCGGCGGCGAGGAACCCGACAACCACACCGGCGTACGCGAGCAGCAGGAGTGCACCTTCTCGGCGCCGCGAGTGGCCGTCGCGCACCATCAGGAGGGTCACGACGACGGCGCCTCCCATCGCCGCCGCCTCCTCCCAGCGGAACGTCAGCGGCAGCTGGTGCGTGAAGAAGAGCGAGAGCAGCATGACGACCGGCGTCACGAGCAGTGCGACCTGCGCGCTCGACGAGATCGCGATCTCGCTTGCGAGCTTCATCTTCCCCGCATGGGCGATCACGATCGCGCCGCCGTGCTCGGCGGCGTTGCCGACGATCGCGACGATCACCGCCGCGATGAAGAACTGGCTCGCGCCGACCGAGTGTGCGAACGCGTGAAGCGAGTGCACGAGAACCTCGCTGACGATTGCCGTCATTCCCGTCGCGATCGCGAGCGCCGTCAGCGAGCGCCGGAGCGACCAGGCGCCCTCCGCCGCGTCGTCACGCTCCGCGGCGCGATGCTCCTTCAGATTGCGGAAGGTGACGGTGAGATAGAGCCCGAGCAGCACGACGGCGAGCGGAATCGACACGATCACGGCCGTGTGCCGTTCTGAATTGCCCGTGTAGCCGAGGACGATCACCGGCAGCACGATCACGATCGCCGCCGCGCAGAGCCCGAGCTGCGTGGCCAGGGAGCGCCGGTCGATTCGCGCGCCGTTCGGTCCGACGACCTGCGCCACGCCGAAGACGAGCAGCAGGTTGGAGATCACCGACCCTGCGAGCGAGCCTCTCACGACCTGCGGGAGGCCGCTCGACACGGCCAAGAGGGCGATGATCAGCTCCGGCGCGTTGCCGAAGCTCGCGTTCAGGAAGCCCCCGATGCCGGGGCCGGTGTGCTCCGCCGCGTGCTCGGTCGCCTCGCCGATCAGCCACGCGAGCGGGATGAGTGCCGCGCAGGCAAGCACGAACATCAGCGTTTTGTCCGCGTGCGTCAGATAGTTGACGCCGATCGTGACGGGTGCGAGGGCAAGGAGCACCCAGAGGATCCGTCGGGTCAAAGCGCGGGTAGCGTACCCGCGGTGCTCGACGCGGTCCTCTTCGATTGGGGCGACACGCTCATGCAGTGGGCGCCGGAGCCCGACCTCCTCGAGGCGGGACACGCCGCCGGTTTCGCCGCGCTCGGCCGCGAGCCCGTCGCAGGTGTCACCGATCGCTTTCGCGATGTCTACATCGCGAGTTTCTTCGGGCCCGGCATGATCGAGGAGATCGAATACCCGAGCGAGGTTCGCCGTCTCCTCGGCGAGTTCGACATCGAGGTCGACGACGACGAGCTCGCCCGCTTCCTCGAGGCCGAGCACGCGGCCTGGCGACCTGCGTGCCGGCTCGCGTCGACGACGCATGCCCTGCTCGAGTCGCTGCGCGAGCGCGGGCTGAAGCTCGGGCTCGTGTCGAACGCCTTCGACCCGCCCGACCTTCTCCACCGCGATCTCGATCAGATGGGCGTCGCCGCGCGGCTCGACGTCGCGGTGTTCTCCTCCGAGGTGGGGCGGCGCAAGCCCGACCCTCTGATCTTCGAGCGGGCGCTCGAGCGGCTCGGGGCGGCGCCCGAGCGAGCGCTCTTCGTCGGCGACACCCTCGCAACGGACATCGCGGGCGCCGCGGCGCTCGGCATGCACACGTGCCTCGCGCGCTGGTTCCGGGCCGACGAGGATCCGCAAGCGCCTGAGCCGGACTTCGAGGCGTTCACGCAGATGGACGTGCTCACGATTGCCGGCCGCCTCTCGGGGTGAGTCGCGACTCCGCTTCGGCAAGCACCAAACTCGTCACCTGTCAAGTCTTGCGGGAGCCGCAAAACCCCCTCCACAATGTGGGCAGATGAGTGAGCTCGCGGTCCAGCTCCCGCTCCGGCCCCAGGACGAGGTCGAGTGCCGGCGCTGCGCAGTCCACTGCGAGAAGGTGGTCTACCCCTCCGCCTGTCTCCAGCGCTCTTGCCCCTTCGTCTACGCGTACGACGAGCATGGGCACACCTTCATGGGTTGCCTGCAGAAGGTGTTCGAAGCGGAGATCGACGTCGACATGCTGCGCGCCGCGGAGCGCAAGCGCGAGGGGTTCGGACCCGTGCGCGCCACGCAGCGGCCGCTGCCGATGTGCCACTCGGAGGTCGACCCGTGCTTCTCGCATCGCGCGGGTGATCTCGGCTGCGTCAACCCGGAGTTCAACGAGCTGCCGGCGGCATCGCCGACGTTCCGGGTGATCGCCCACCTCTCGGACTAGGACGAGGCTCCGGCACCGCTCGGAGCGCGACGACGCCGATCACCGGGCCGAGCGCCGCGAGCGCGAACGCAAGCCGCCACGAGCCCGTGGCGACAGCCGCGAACGCCGGCGGCACGGCGGCGACGGCCAGACCGAGGAGCGTCTGCTGGAAGCCGATCGCGGTGCCGACACGCCCACCGCTCGCCGTCTCCGCGGCGGCCGCGATCGCGAGGCCGTTCCAGGACATCGAGAGCCCGCCGGCGACGACGAGCGACGGAATCAGGAGTGCGAGCGGCGCGTCTGTGCACGCCGCGACCACGCCTGTCGTCACGGCAAGCGCAACGCCGATGAGGCGCATCGGACGGAGACGCGTGCGTACTCGGTCCGACCACCGGCCGGACAGAATGCGCGCGACCACGCCGAGGATGTTGATGCCGGCGAGAAGCGCCGCCGCGGCTTGCGCTGAGACGCCGCGGTGCTCGTGTAGAAACAGCACGAGAAAGCCGGTGATCCCGATCTGCGCCGTCAGGTAGAAGCCCGCTCCGAGACCGAGCAGCCACATGCGCGGGTCTCGCACCGGTCCCGTCAGGTTGGCGAGGTCCGCACCGGGTGCAGGCGTGCCGCGGATGAAGCACGCTGCGACAAGCGCGCCGCCGATGCACGAGGAGCCGAGCGCGATGAATGCGAGCTTCGTGCCGCCCGAGTTCGCGAGCCACGGGAGCCCTGCGGCGGCGGCCGCGCCGCCGATCGGGATCGCCGTCTGGCGCACGCCGAGCGCGAGCCCTCGCTGGTCGGCGGGGAACCAGCCCATGACGGCGCGGCCGCTCGCCGCGTTCACACTCGCGCCGAAGGCGCCCGCCGCAAGCAGCGCGCCGACGAGCGCGGGGTACGAGTGCGTTCGCCCGGCGAGCAGCAGCGCGACTCCCGCGAGCGTGAGGCCGAGGGCGATCACGAGCTGCTCGCTGAGCCGGTCGGCGAGCAGCCCCCACGGCAAGACCGTGAAGAGCATGCCGATGCCGACGGCGCCGAGCACGACGCCCGTCTCGCCGAGCGTGAGCCGGTAGTGCGCACGCAGCGCGGGTGCGAGCGCCGGCAGTCCGACGGAGAGCGCGGAGAAGCTCGCCTGCGCGAGCGTGCCCGCGCCGAGGATCACCCACCGATAGCGCGTGCGCGAATCTCCTTCGCCTTGCGGACCTCGTTGGCGTCCGGGCCTTTGTTCTCGGGCCCGGCGGTCTCGAGCACGGCGGGCAATCCCTGAAGCCGCGCGTTCCCGAGGAAGACGCCGAGCTTCTCGCCGAGCAGGCCTTCGCCGATGTTCGCGTGGCGGTCGCGGTTCGAGCCGAGCGGCGCGGCGGAGTCGTTGATGTGCAGTGCGCGCAGGCGTTCGAGCCCCATCGAGGTGTCGACGTCGTCGAGCAGCGCGTCGAGCGCGGTTGCGTCCGTGACGTCGATGCCGGAGACGTAGAGGTGGCACGAGTCGAGGCAGAGGCCGAGTCGCGGGTGCCGGTCGAGGCGGTCGTAGAGCGTCGCGAGCTCCTCGACCGAGCGGCCGATCGTGCCGCCTGCCCCGGCGGAGTTCTCCATCAAGAGCCACGTCGTGTCGTTCGTGAGCTCGAGCACCTGCTCCATCGCCGGCAGCACCCGCTCGATGCCCACGTCGAAACCGGCGCCGAGGTGGGAGCCGACGTGCACGACGACGCCGTCGGCTCCGATCGCGCAGGCGACCTCCATCGTGTTTCGCAGCGCGACGACCGACTTCTCGTAGACGTCGTCGCGCGTCGTCGCGAAGTTGCAGAGGTAGAGCGCATGGCAGAGGACGCCGTGCAGGCCGACCTCCTCGCGCCGCACGCGGAAGCGGTCGAACGAGGCGGGGTCGTGATTCGTCGGCCGCCACGCGCGGGGGCTCTGGGTGAACACCTGCAGCGACTCGGCGCCGACGGCCTCGGCGCGGTCGACGGCCGTGTGGATGCCGCCCGACGACGACATGTGCGCGCCGATGTACATCAGTGCAACCAGGCTTCGAGTTGCGCCGCTTCGTCTTCGACGTCGCGGCGGGCGACGCGGGGGAGAGGCGCGAACGGCGCGACCGTCACCTTGCCTTTCTTGTCGGCGCTCCAGCTGCCCGCGACGATGCCGTCGACGAGGAACGTCTGCGTGACGTCGCCGTTCTTCGCGATCACGGCCTTGCGCAGCTCCTCGGGCAGCACGCGGCGGCGGTCGGCGTGCGCGAGCAGCGTGTTGTCCCACTTCGGCAGGAAGCGGACGGGTGCCGGCGTCTCGGCGGGCGGGAGCGGGGGGCGCTGGAGATCGAGGAGCTCGCGGCCGTTCTCGTCGCGGAAGCGGCGCAGCGGCTCGAGCGCGTCGACGGCGGTGGCGAAGTCCGTCACGCGAAGCCCCGACCACTCGGCGATGTCGGCGCGTGTCGCCGGGCCGAACGCCGCGAGGTACCGGCGGACGAGTTCGATCCGTGCCGCGAGCACGTCCATCGGCTCCGGCTCGGGATATGCATGGAAGACGGCGAGCGGCCTGCCGTTCCAGAGCGCCGACTCCGGCGCGTGCAGGAGGTGGGCCCGCCTGCGGACTGCGTGGAAGATGCGACGGCGCTGGAGCTCGTCGGTATGCCCGTGCTCCTGCTCGAGGTAGGCAAGCCCGTCCTTGTGGGCGAGCGGCGCCTGCTCCGCGAGCCGGCGTGCGCCTTTGAGGGCTTTGAGTGCGTGCGCGAGATGCGTGTCGTCGTACCACGTCGGCATGTCGCGCAGCGCCCACCAGAACATCGGGTAGTCGCGCGCCGTGACGAGATGAAGCGTCCCGCGCATCACCGTCGGCTTGACGACCTCGCCCCGCCGGACGGCGCGCTCGAGGCTCTCCCGTTTGAACGCGGTGAGCCGCGACCAGAGCCCGACGTACGGTGACGGCGGCCACTGCGCCTGCATTCCGGCGATGCGCTCGATGGCCGGCACGACGCCGACCTTCTTCCGTTCGAGGAGCAGCTGCCGCGCGAGCGTCGCGCGGTTCAGCTCCTTCAGCGTCAGGACGCGCTCTGCCACGGTGTGCGGCGGAACTCGACCGACCCGCCGGTCACGATCGCGTACTCCGCGACGCCCACCGGCTGCGGGGCGTCGTCGAAGCGGTCGTACGCGAAGCCGACCGAGCCGGGATTGACGTAGAGCGCGCCGTCGACGGTTCTCGTCCACTGGAGATGTGTGTGGCCGCCGGCGAGCAGGTCGACGCCGGA
>JBGPLW010000090.1:0-9287 GCA_041486645.1 Gaiellaceae bacterium
GTCTCGATGGTGTTCCAGCACTTCGGCCTGCTGGCGCATCGACGCGTGATCGAGAACGTCGCGTTCGGACTCGAGGTGCAGGGTATGGCGAAGTCAGAGCGGCTCTCGCGTGCCAATGAGATGCTGCGGCTCGTCGGGCTCGAGGACGTCGGCAACTCGTTCCCCGACCAGCTGTCGGGCGGCATGCAGCAGCGCGTCGGGCTCGCGCGCGCGTTTGCCGTCGACCCGAAGGTGATGCTCTACGACGAGCCGTTCAGCGCGCTCGACCCGCTCATCCGGCGCGACATGCAGGACGAGGTCATCCGCCTCCAGCACGAGACCGGCAAGACGATGGTGTTCATCACCCATGATCTGCCCGAGGCGCTGCGGCTCGGCGACCGGATCGCGATCATGCGTGACGGCGCGATCGTGCAGCTCGGGACACCGGAGGAGCTCGTCGGCTCCCCCGCCGACGACTACGTGACGAACTTCGTACGCGATATCCCGCGCAGCCACGTGCTGACGCTGCGGTGGATCATGCGCGAGCCCGCGCCGGGCGAAGAGGACGGCCCGCGCCTCGACGTGAGCACGACCGTGCGGAACGCGGTGCCGGTGATCGTCGAGAGCGAGAAGCCGGTGTGCGCCGTCGACAACGGCCGCGTCGTCGGCGTCGTCGACAAGACAGCGGTGCTGACGGCGATCGCGGGCGAGAACGCCTGATGGCGGTCGCGGCGGCAGGCCGGCTCGCCGCGCCCGCACCGCGCCCGTGGTGGCGCGGCCGCACCGGCCTTGTGCTGGCCATCGTCGTCGGGATCGTGATTGCGTTCTTCGGCTGGCGGAACCAGGTCGTCTGGCCGGCGTCGCTCACCTGGAACGCGCTCGCGCACCACCTCGACTCCTTCCAGACGTGGCTCTCGAACCACCGGAACGTGCCGCACCCGAGCATCTTCTTCCGCGCTTTCAACGGGGTTGCGAACTTCCTCGACAACCTCGTGGGCTGGTTCTCGAGCCTCTTCTTCAAGCTCACGTGGGCCGGCACGACGGCGCTCGGCGTGCTCGTCGCCCTCCGCTTCGGCGGCCGCCGCGCCGCGCTCGGCGTGCTCGCCGCCTTCCTCTCCTTCGCGGCGATGGGCCTCTGGGAGCAGAGCATGCGCACGTTCGCGCTCACGCTCGCGTCCGTCGGTTTCGCGCTCACGATCGGTCTCCCGCTCGGCGTCCTTGCCGGACGCTCGGACCGCTTCCAGCGCGCGATCACGCCGGTGCTCGATGCGATGCAGATCATTCCGGCCTTCGCGTACCTGATGCCGATCGTCATCCTGTTCTCGGTCGGGCCAGGCGCAGCGGTGGTGACGACGCTCATCTACGCGATCCCGCCTGCGATCCGCATCACGGCGCTCGGCATCCGCGGCGTGCCGACGAACACCGTCGAGGCTGCCGCCGCGCTCGGAGCGACGAGGATGCAAACGCTCTTCAAGGTGCAGCTCCCGCTCGCGCGCCGGCTGCTCCTGCTCTCCGTGAACCAGACGATCCTCTTCGCGCTGTCGATGGTCGTGATCGCCGGGCTGATCGGCGGCCAGGGGCTCGGGGACGTCGTCACGAGCGGCCTCTACTCGAACCCGGCCCTTGCGCTGCTCGCCGGCTTCACGATCGTGATCATGGCGATCGCGCTCGACCGCGCGACGGAGGCGATGGCGATCCGCACCGATCCCGCCCACCGCCACCTCACCGAGGGAAAGCAGAGGCAGCTCCGCCTCTACACGCTCGCGTGCGCCGCAGCCATCGGTCTTGCGGCGGGGCTCGGCCACGCGCTCGGTGCAGGGAGCGTCTGGAGCAGATGGACCGCCCAGCCGTGGCTCCTGCGCCAGGTGCAGAGTGCGCTCGACTACGTGCAGAACCCCAGCACGTTCATCTTCCACATCACGAACCCGATCGGGAACTTCCTCGTCCAGTACGGCCTGCAGCCGCTGCGCAGCTTCTTCGTCGAAGTGCCGTGGCCGGCAATGACGTTCGGGCTCGCACTGATCGCATTCCTTCTCTCCGGCATCCGCCCCGCGGTCGTGACGCTCGTCATGCTCTCCGTGATCGGCGTCTCGAACGAGTGGACGCCGGCGATGGACACGCTCTCGCAGGTGCTCGTCGCAACCGTGCTGACGATGCTCGTCGGCATCCCGCTCGGCGTCTGGGCGGCGGAGAGCAGGCGAACGCAACGCGTCATGCGGCCGATCCTCGATGTGCTGCAAACGCTGCCGCAACTCGTCTACATCATCCCGTTCATCTACCTGATGCCGGTGTCGATCGTCCCGGGCGTCATCGCCGGCGTGCTCTACGCGGCGCCCGTCGTCATCCGGCTCGTCGAGGCGGGCGTGCGTGAGGTGTCGCCGCACTCGGTCGAAGCCGCCGGCGCGTTCGGCGCGACCCGGCTGCAGACGCTGCTGAAGGTGAAGATCCCGCTGGCGCGCGAGGCGATCATGCTCGGCGTCAACCAGGGCATGATCATGGTGCTCGCAGTCGTCGTGATCGGCGGCCTCGTCGGCTCGGGTGCGCTCGGCTACGACGTCGCACAGGGGCTCCAGCAGAGCTTGTTCGGACAGGGCGTGCTCGCCTCGCTCGCGATTCTCGCACTTGGGATCGCGCTCGACCGCGTCACGCAGGGACGCCGCCAAAGGCGGCTCGAGGACTTGGCGTGAATCACAAAGGAGGCAGCATGAAGTTGCGAGTCGGAGGGTTCGCTGTCGCGGCACTCGTTGTTGCGGTTGCGGTCACGGGCGGAAGCGCAGCCGCGAAGGCGAACGCGTGCGGGTCGGTGACGCTGAACGAGCAGGCGTGGGCGGGTTCGACTGCCAACACCTATGTCGTGAAGAACGTGCTCGAGAAGTCGCTCGGGTGCAAGGTCAACATCTCGAAGATCGCCGAGGTTCCCGTCTATCAGGCGATGGCCGACGGCAAGAGCGACGCGATCCTCGAAGACTGGGGCCACGTGCCGCAGTGGAACCAGTACGTGACGAAGCAGAAGACCGTCGTGCGCGCAGGCGCGAACGGCGTCACCGGCGTCATCGGCTGGTACATCCCGACCTACTTGATGAAACAGCACCCCGAGTTCAAGACGTGGAAGGGCTTGAAGGGCAAGGAGTCGCTCTTCAAGAGCCCGGAGTCGGGCTCGCAGGGCATGTTCCTCGGCGGCGACCCGTCGTATCAGCAGAAGGACAAGACGCTGATCAAGGCGCTCGGGCTCAACCTGAAGTTCGTCAGTGTCGGCGCCGAGCCGGCACAGGTGGCGCGCTGGGAGCAGCTGTACAAGCAGAAGAAGCCGGTGCTCTTCTACTGGTACGACCCGCAGTACCTGAACGCGACGTACCAGCTCTCGCAGATCCAGCTGCCCACTCGCTTCAAGGGCTGCCTGGACGACGAGAAGCAGGGCGGCGACCCGAAGAAGTACGCGTGCGCGTACCCGAGCTACACCCTCCTGAAGTTCATGAGCAAGAAGTTCGCGACGAGCGGCTCGCCCGCCGTCGGTGTGGTCAAGAAGTTCAGCTGGTCGAACGCCGACCAGAACACGGTCGCCGGCATGATCGCCGGGCAGCACATGAACCCGGATCAAGCGGCACAGAAGTGGATCGCGGCCAATCAGGCCAAGGTCAACAAGTGGCTCGGTAAGTAGAAAGGGCGGGGTGCGGCGCAAGCCGCACCCCTTTCCATCAGCAACCTGGTTGCAGGCTTCCTATCGCGTCTGCACCGAGACGAGGTTGTAGTTCGCATCGACGTAGACCGTGACGGGCGTCCCGTCGGCCTTCGTCATGTGCGCCTCGTACTTCGCGTTGCCGTCGGCGTCGGTCTCGACGCGGACGACCGTGCCGCCGGAGACCTGCGCCTCGGCGACGGCCGTGACCTTCGCGAGGGCATCGCCGGTCAGCGGCGTCTCGTCACTCCGCTGGCCGCCCCAGGGCTGCTGCGCGCTCGAGGGGGCAGGCGCCGTGCTCGAGCTCGGCGTGGTGGCAGTGCTGGTCGACGAGGTGCCGCTCGCGGCGCTCGCGAGCCCGTAGCTGCCGCCGCCGATCCCGATCACCATCGCCGCGATCACCAGTGCCTTCGGTACCTGCATGACGTGCTCCTTTCGGTTGGGTGCACCAACCATCGCGGGCACGCCTGTGAGGTCACTGGGAACCGGGTGAGAGCTCTGTGAGAGTTCGGCGAAGGGCCTCGTGCCAACCGGAACGGTCGACGCTTCGCTGCGGTTCGAACCGTTCGCCCGCGGGCGACGGCCTGCGCACGCCGAGCGCGAGCAGGGCCGCGCCGAGCGCCGTCTGCTCCGCCTCGAGCGCGGTCTCGACCGTGATGCCGAGCACGTCGGCCTGGAACTGCATGAGCCAGCGGTTCCGTGTCATCCCGCCGTCGGCGCGGAGGCGGTCGAGCGGCGGCATCGCGTCGAGGACGTCCGCCGTCTGGTAGGCGGCGGCCTCGAGTGCCGCGCGCACGAGATGCGCGCGCGTCGTTCCGCGTGAGAGACCGGTGATCGTTCCGCGGACGTCTGCCCGCCAGTGAGGCGAGCCGAGGCCAACGAACGCCGGCACGAAGTAGACGCCGCCGTTGTCGTCGAGCGACGCGGCGAGCGCCTCGGTCTCGTCGGCGTCGCCGATCAGGTGCAGGCCGTCCCGTAGCCACTGGATCGCCGCGCCGGTGACGAAGACTGCGCCTTCGAGCGCGCGGCGCGGCTTCTCGTGCTCGAGCCGTGCGGCGGCGGTGCGCAGGACGCCGTGCCCGGCCGGCTCGTCCGTCTCGACGAGGACGAACGAACCGGTGCCGTACGTCGCTTTCGCACCCCCCGCCGCGAAGAGCGCGGCCTGCTGGTCACCCGCGACGCCCCGGATCGGCAGTGTGCGACCGAGCAGCTCACCCTCGCCGAAGTGCGCGCCCGACGGCCTGATCTCCGGCAGCAGCTCACGGCGAACGCCGAAGAGGGCGAGCAGCTCGTCGTCCCAGTCGAGGGTCTCGAGCGAGCAGAGGAGCGTGCGCGACGCGTTCGTCTCGTCGGTCGCGTGCACACGGCCGTCTGTCAGCTTCCAGATGAGCCACGAATCGACCGTGCCGAACGCGAGGTCCGGTCCGTCGTGCTCGCGGAGAAGCCATTCGAGCTTCGTCGCCGAGAAATACGGATCGGGGACGAGGCCGGTGCGCTCGCGGATCAACTCTGCCGGCAGCTCTGCGCTGCGATCGGCCGTGCGGCGGTCCTGCCAGACGATCGCGCGGTGCACCGGCGCGCCGGTCGTGCGGTTCCAGAGGACGGTCGTCTCGCGCTGGTTCGTGATGCCGATCGCAGTCGGCTCCTCGACGAGCGCCTGCTCGGCGGCGGCGAGCACGCTCTGCCAGATCTCCTCCGGCTCGTGCTCGACCCAACCTGACTGCGGGAAGTGCTGCGGCAGCTCCGCGTAGCCGCGGCCGCGAATCGTCAGGTCGTCGTCGACGAGCAGGCACGTCGTGCCGGTCGTGCCCTGGTCGATCGCGAGGATCACAAGCCGTTAGCGGCGCACCCGCAGGTTCGCGGGGTCGTAGAGCGCATCCGCCGACACGATCGCAGGCACGAGCTCCCCGAGCACGTCGACCTGCACCTCCGCCCCTTCCTCGAGTGACGCGGGCAGCTTCGCGAGCGCGACGTTCCGCTGCACGGTGAAGCCGTACGCCGCGCTGCGCGCGCGGCCGATCACCGCGCCGTCCAGATGCACGGCCTCCCCGCCGTACACCGTCAGGTACTCCTCGCCCCCGACGACGAGCGTGCGCAGGCGCTGCGCGGGCGAGCGGTCGAGCTCCGGGCGCTTGCCCTTCGCGACGCAGAAGCCGACGCCGGCCTCGAACGGCGTGTCGGAGCTCGTCATGTCGGTGCCGAAGTAGCGGTAGCCCTTCTCGATCCGGAGCGAGTCGAGCGCCGTGTACCCGACCGGCTCGGGCGAGGCGGCGCGCATGAGCTCGTCCCACACCTGCACGGCCCACTCGCGCGGCAGATAGAGCTCGTAGCCCAGCTCGCCGACGTACGTGATCCGCTGTGCGAGCACGGGAGCGCCGCCGATGTCGATCGTCTTCGCGGTGCGAAACGGAAACGCCTCCGGCGAGACGTCGTCCCACGTGACGGCGGAGAGCGCCTCGCGCGCATCCGGGCCCCAGATGCCGATCACCGCGAGCTCGTCCGTGACGTCCTCGACCGTCGCGTCGCCGTTCAGCTCGAGGAAGCCGCGATCCGAGTCGACGGCCCCCGCGCCGGTGACGACGCGGAAACGGTCGTCCGCGAGCCGAGTCACGGTGATGTCGCCGACGATGCCGCCGCTGTCGTCGAGGAGCTGCGTGTAGACGACCGAGCCGACCGGCTGGTCGATGCGGTTGTCGCAGACACGGTCGAGCAGGGGCAGCGCACCTGCACCGGAGACCTCGAGTTTCCCGAACGACGTCATGTCGATGATGCCGACTCGCTCACGCATCGCCTTGTGCTCGACCGCCACGCGGTCGTGATACGGCGGGCGCGACCACCCGAACGCGCGCTGATCCTCCCCCGCCCGCCGCCACGGCTCGCCCGGACGAAAGTAGTCGGCGCGCTCCCAGCCGTTCTTCGTCCCGAACACCGCGCCGAGCTCCTGCAGCCGCCCGTGCAGGGGGCTCAGCCGCCTGGGTCTGCCGGCCTCCGACACGTCGTACGGATAGCGCTGCCGGTAGTAGTACTTGTAGACCTCGCGCGCACCTGCGGCGGCGAAGTCGGGGTCGCGGTACGGGCCGCCGAAGCGCCACGGGCGGTACGGCTGCACGTCGACCTCGGCCGCTCCGGTCGTCACGAGCTCGGCGAGCGCCTTGCCGAGACCGCCCGCGCCGCCGAAGCCGTTCAGCGAAAGCCCCGCCGCAAGCCACAGCCCGCGCACGCCGGGCATCGGCCCGAGCAGCGGGTTCCCGTCCGGAGTCATCGCGTCGGGGTGACAGACGAGCGCGGTCACGCCCGCGTCGTCGAGGAACGGGAACCGTCGCACGGCACCTGCCATCAGCTGCTGGAACCGCGTGTGATCGGGCGGCAGCATCCGCGAGCCGTGCTCCCACGGAACGCCGTCGTGCCACCGCGACACCGGATTCGGCTCGTAGCCCCCGAAGAGCACGCCGCCGCTCTCCGCCTTGCCGTACACGAGGTTGTCGGTGTCGCGGAAGCACGGCGTTTCACGCGAGAGCTCGTGCCCCTCTACCGCGTGCAGCGCGATGTGCTGGTGGTCGACCGGAATCGAGCACACAAACGCGCCCGCCATCGCGGCGATCTGCGGCGCCCACATGCCGGCGGCGTTCACGACGGTGTCGGTCTCGATCCGTCCCCCGTCCGTGAGCACGGCCCGCACTTCGCGCTCCGCGCTCAGGTCGATTCCCGTCACGCGTGTCTCCGTTCGGATCTCGGCACCGAGCTCGCGCGCGGCCTGCGCGACCGCGTAGGTCGCGATGTGCGGATCGACGTACCCGTCGCCGGGCATCCACACCGCACCGTAGAGCGACTCGGGGCTCGCCGCGGGCATGAGCCGTCGTACCTCGTCGGGACCGACGAGCTCCGCCTCGAGACCGATGCCGTGCGCACGGCTGACGCCGCGTCGGAGCTCGAGCAAGCTCTCCGGGCTCGACGCGATGCGCAGCGAGCCGACCGTCTCGAAGACGCCGAGCTCCCGGTAGAGCTCGACGCTGTAGCGCCGGAACCGCATCATCGTCGGCGACGGGTTGAACTGCGTGACGAGCCCGGCCGCGTGATGCGTCGAGCCGCTCGTCAGCTCGCCCTTCTCGACGAGGACGACGTGCTTCACTCCTGCCTTCGCGAGGTGATACGCGCAGCTGACACCGGCGATGCCGCCGCCGATGACGACGGTGCTCATGCGGCCACCCGCAACCAGATTTCAACCTGGTTGCAGTCGTTGCGGAACGACTGCAACCTGACTGAAGTCAGGTTGCTCTTGCTCATGCGCGCGCGAGCTCCGACGTCCACGCGACGATCCGCGTGCGGTCGCCGCGGAAGACGTCGCGCGCCGTCTCGACGACGAGGCCGCCGTCGTCGTAGGCCGTACGATCGACGAGCATCAGCGGCGCGCCGACCGGGAGCGCGAGCGCGTCGGCCTCGTCCGCGTCGGCGAGCACCGGCTCGATCCGCTCGACCGCGCGCACCGGCGCGGCGTCGAAGTGCTCTTCGAGCAGGTCGTACAGCGAGCCGGTCAAGTCGAGCCCGAGCAGCCCGCGGAAGCGGTCGGCCGGAAAGCGCGAGCGCTCGAGCGCGAACGGCTCGCCGTCGGCGAGACGCACGCGGACGATCTCGACCGCCCCGTCGGCCTCGCGCGCCGCGACGACGCGCGCACCCGCGGCGACGCCCTGCCGGCGCAGCTGCTCCGAGAGGCCGCTGAAGGTGCCGAGGTCGCGCTCGAGCTTCGGCTGGGCGACGAACGAGCCGCCGCTCCGCCCGATCGAGCGGCGCAGCAGGCCGCGCGACTCGAGCGTCTGGAGCGCCTGCCGCACCGTCATGCGGCTGACGCCGTGCGCCGCCGCGAGCTCGCGCTCGGGCGGCAGCCGGTCGCCGGGCGCGAGGGTGCCGCCCGCGATCGCCCGCTCGATCTGCGCGACGATCTGCGCGTACTTCACGCGCGCACCCGCTCGCCCTCCGGGTCGTACAGCGGCTCGGCGCGGACTTCGGCGTCGACCCAGTCGCCGAAGATGTCGACCGCGAGCTGCGTGCCCGGCGCCGTGTAGGCGAGCGGGACGTACGCGAGCGCGATGCTCGCACCGACCGCGTAGCCGTAGCCGCCGCTCGTCACGCGTCCGACGATCGCGCCGTCGGCCGCGCGCACGGGCTCCGAGCCCAACGCGATCGCTCGCGGGTCGTCGAGCACGAGGCAGACGAGCTTCTGTGCCGGCTCGCGCAGCGCGTCCCGGCCGATGAAGTCGCCCTTGTCCCGCTTCACGGCGAACGAGAGGCCGGCCTCGTCGGGAGTCGTCTCGGCGTTGAGGTCGCTCGCCCAGGCGCGGTAGCCCTTTTCGAGCCGCAGCGCGTCGATCGCGCGGTACCCACCGGGCGTGACGCCGCCCGCCGCAGTGAGCGCGTCCCAGAGCTGCAATCCGTACTCGGACGGGCAGTAGAGCTCCCAGCCGAGCTCGCCGACGTACGTCACCCGCGACGCGATGACCGGGATGTTGCCGACCGAGATCTCACGCGAGCTCATGTACTTGAAGTCGAGCGGTGTCCTCGTCAGCGGCTGGAGCACGTCGCGCGCGCGCGGCCCCCACAGGCAGAGGCACGCATACGCAGATGTGACGTCGTTCAC